>NZ_JBHYKM010000067.1:9333-19081 GCF_042741435.1 Streptomyces sp. NPDC058955
GCTCTCGACCCCCCCCCCCACCCCCGCCCCCAGAGCGGCGCCCCGAAAAATCACACAACACCCCCCCCACACCCCCCCCCCCCCCCCCCCCCCCCCCGGCCCCCCCCCCCCCCACAACGTGCCCGGTGAGGCACTGGCGGAGGATACGAGATTCGAACTCGTGAGGGGTTGCCCCCAACACGCTTTCCAAATGTTCGTACGGGGGTCCGGCGGGGGTCGTGGGCGTCCTGACCTGCGGCGGAGCGTTCGGGGTGGCCCCGTCCGGACGGGCCCGGACGGGGGCGAATGAGACCAGAACTGAGACCAGCACCGCTGGCTGCTCTGCGGCGTGAGCTTGGCGAGCTGTTTTCGTTGGCTCCCGCTGCCTTCGGCCCTGAAGTGGCCGCAGCGCGATCCCGGCTGCCGGGGGAGCCTCTACTTTGGGTCGTAAGAGATGGTGCCTAGGCATGCGCGTCGAGCCCGAGGCGCTGGCTCCCGCCGGGTTTGGGCGCGGGCGTGGGTCACCGTCCGGCCGGCCCGTGGGGGCCTTTTGCCAGGCGGCGCAGGGAGTCGAAGGCCAGCATCCCGTGCGTTTCCATTACGATTCCGGTCGTTTGGGCCGCCTGCGAAGCCGTCCTGTCGAACATAGTTGCTAGTCGGCTGCAGATCTTGACCGTCGACAGCTGCCGTAGTTCGTGGCCTGCCGGTGGACGGTACCAGCTCAAGTACGTCAAAGCGTTCTCCTCGCCGCGTACGCGTTCCAGCAAGATGAAGCAGAGGGCGGGGGCGTCCTTGGTGGTCTGGTCGCCGGTCTGGGCGTTCAGTGCTGCGGCCGACCTGGCGAGGCTCACCAGCGCGTAGCCGGCCCGATCCGCGTCGAGCGCATAGCCGAGCCGGTCGTCTAGGGCGAGAGCTGCCAGACCGGCCGACGCCTGGGCTTCGCCTTCGTCTCTGAGTGAGATCGAGAACTCCACCAGGAACGCCCTGACGGCCCCGCGGTAGTCGACATAGTCCATCAGTCGAGGCGCAAGCCCCCGAGCGTAGGCGCTGGCCCGATGCTTTCCCTCCATGCGGAGCGCCCGCAGTAGGGACACCCGCGACTCCAGGACCTGGTGGCCGGTGCCCTTCACTGCCCCCGTGGCTGCCCAAACCGACTGGGGCGCTGCCAGGAAGCGGGGCAGCAAATAGGCGTCGCGATAGCCCTCGAGTGTCGTGGCCTTCTTCACCAGGCGCTCCCCGCCAGCCTGACCCACGAGTTCGTAGACCTTCTCAGCGGTTCCCTCCCGGTGCAGGTAGTCGACCACGGTTGCAGCGATAGATGGGTGCCGGCAGTAGACGCGGTTGCCAGCAAAGGTCACCGCAGCTTCCCGGCCGAGCGTCTGAAGGATCTTTCCGTCGGCGAAGACGGGGTCGAACCCCGCCATGGCCGCGATCACCGACCTGCTGGCCCCCCTGCCGAAGTTGCCGTCCTTGTCGAGTGTGTGCTGCATTACGCAGATCCCCCCGAAGACGTCGCCGAGATCGACGGAGTCGGTCAGCTTGATCTCGTGGAGCTTGCGCACCAGATCTTCCACGCGGGCACCCAGATCCGCCCCGTACCGGACGTCGAGAACCGCTCCGAAGAGTGTGTTGCTCTCAGCGGCCATGGCGTCTGCCGACGTCGCGAGTCGCTCCGCGATGGTGTCGACCTCTTGGTTCCCGTCCGACAGCAGTCCGAGCCCCTGCCAGGTCAGGGCGATGTTCCTGGCGTCATCGTCGGTGATGCCGTGGAATAGGACATCGTCGATCCACGGTTGCAGTGCCGAACCGGCGCCCTGCCACCACAGCCGGTCGTGACTGGCGAGCAGAAAGGCGATGCCCGACCCCTCGGTCGCCCACACATCTTTAGTGGCCGCCATGCTTTCCATGATCAGGTCGGCCTCGTCGACGCAGATGAGGGTCTTCCCTGCCGCACGGACCTCGTTCAGCCACTCTTTGGTCAGCACCGGCGCACCGGGATCCCGCCACAGTACGTTCCACTCCGGCCGAGAGCCCGCCACCGCGTGCGCTACCTGCCGCAGGGCCAGGGACTTGCCCTCGCCAAGTGGACCGATGGCTACCGCACCGCCGCCACCGCCGACCCGCAAGCGCTCGACCACCTTCTGCTCCAGGAGGGCCGTTGAGCTGAGGACCGGCCAGCGGCCCGGTGCGGCGTCCGCCCACACTGGTTGGGTGCCCTCCGCGAAGGCCCCCGGCTGGTACGAGGCCGAGTCGACCAAAGTGCGCGGCACCCGGGAATACCCGAAGGGAGAAGAAGTCTCCTCGGTCTCTGTCTCGTCCCGATCCAACTGGTCCGTGAACAGCTCGTGTCCGTCGACTCCGAGGTAGAGGGTGAAGCCGGGTGCTCCCACGAATCTACCGATGGCGCCGCTCGTTACAGCGGCCGCATCCGTCTCATACGCCGCCCAGAGAACCTCGGCCTCCAGCAGATCGGCCTTGTCAAGGACCGTGCTGCTCAGGCTCTTCATGAAGCCATCGAGCCACCCGCTGTAGCCCACCACGAGTACGACCGCGTTGGTGAGCAGTTTCCTCAGTACATCGTCCAGCCCGGGGCGGTCAGAGGTGATCCTCGTCGGTACGTTGCTCGTCGCCCGGCCAGTCCAATAGCCGTGGATGTGCAGCACCGGCTGGGCGATGGCTTCCTTCAGCTGCTGCAGGGTGGGGGTGGTGTCGGTCGGGATGGGGATCGGGACCGCGGGCACGCCAGCCTGACCGAGGGCGAGCTCGATCAGCGGATCGAAGTTCGTAGTGATGATCGGGCCCCGCATCCGCCCGTTTAGTGATGCGAAGAATTTTGCGAATTGCCTGTAGCCGCGAGGAATGCGCCAGTTTCCCGTCTTCATGTACTCCCGGCAGAGCTCCTCGTCCCGGGCAACCTCTGCCACGTTCTTCTCGAGCACGTCCGGGCACGCCTGGAGCACAGCCGTCCGGATTGCCCGCATGACCCTGTGCTCACCTGCCTGCCTGGTCAGCACCGCCGCTGCGTTCTGGTACTTGACGCCGGGGTCTTGGGCTTCTGCGACGGTCTCGTCGAACCTGGCCAGACCCCCCTCCGGCATGTGATCCCGGAAGATGTCCGTTAGCTGGGGGACGCTGGGGAGGACCTCACTGCTGATCCCCGAGCCGAAGACGGTGACAAGAGGACGATCGGCTTCCTCGGCCAAGACCTGGAGGCGGATCTTGAGGTCGGAGATGTCACCGAAGTCGATGGGATTCATGAACCGATCCAACCACTGCGGCTAGGGAAGTGTGCACCTCCCGTTGCGCCCTCCCGCCACACGAACGATTTCAAGCCACCCCTAAATGGCTTCAGTTCGCCGATCGCCTAGAGGTGGCGACACCTATGATCGGCCCGTGTCCGGTCCGAGGCAGAGGGGACGCCACCATTGAGTCCGTTGCAGCTCGCCGTCACAGCGATCCTCACCGTCGTCGGCATCGCCCTGCAGATCTGGTCGTCCGCGCCGAGCCGGGCTGAGCGACAGTACGCCCTCCAACTCCCATCCGTCCTGCTGTACTCGCTTGCTGCGGCGCTCTTCCTGTTTTCGGTCTTCCCGGATTCGCTGACGGAAGGCAGGGCGCTGGGGTTCGGCCTCAGCGGCGCGGCCGGATTCGCTGCCTTCTTCATGCTGATCTCCTTCACCTGGCTCGCCAAGACCCGTCGACGGGACGAGCTGACTGCCCGATTGAAGAAGGCTCAGCGTGAGAACACCGCCCTGCGTAGGCAGTTGGCTGGTGAACGACCTTCGGGCGAAGGCCCGCGCCCGCTCGCACAGTCCACGCGGTTCGACGTCCCTCTGCGCGGCAGTAGACGGCACCGGATCGGAGTAGTTACCGGAAATCTTGCGAATGTGCTCGGCGTCGACGTGTGGGTCAATCCAGAGAACACCCGCATGGAGATGTCCCGCATCGACGAGCCGACCGTCTCCGCTGCGATCCGCTACCACGGGGGCCGCCGGGACGACGCCGGGCATCTGGTTGACGACGTGATCGCCAAGGAGCTTGTCGAACTGATGGACGGCCGGCCGTACGTGTCGGCGGGCCAAGTACTGGTCACTGGGCCGGGCGAGTTGTTGGAGAGCCATCAGGTCCGGAGGATCGCGCATGTTGCTGGAGTCGAGGGAGAACCCGGCTCTGGCTACCGCCAGGTGATGGATCTGGCCCGGTGCGCTCGCAACATCCTGGTTGAGGTTGACCGGCTCGCCGAGGCTGGGGAGCCACTGCGCTCGGTCGTCCTGCCGCTGCTGGGAACTGGCGGAGGCAACAGCGATCTGCATCGCACCGTGGATACCCTGCTGGCGGCCACCGTGAGCTACTTCGAAGCCCATCCGACGTCACGCATCCGGATCGTCTATCTGCTGGCGTACACGGACGTGCAAGAGGCCGTCTGCCGGACTGCTCTTGACGCGCGTCCCGAGCTCTCGACAGGGGTCTGAAGGCGCGTCTCGTCGCGGCGGCAGAGCCTTCGGCTGATCCGGTCGACATGGGCCGAAGCCGGGGGCGTCACCTGAGTTCGTCGGAGCGGTCGGCTCGGGCCCTGTGTGGCGCACCTGGGGCAGAAGACGGAGTTCGGCGAACTGCCATGGGGTCTTCGCGGCGGTGGTGAAGGCGGAGGGGCCTTCTGGGAGGTGGGTGAGGACGCCGAGGAGGAGGGTGTGGGAGACGGCCAGGAGGGGGCCGTAGCGCCCGGCGGTGTGGTGGAGGAAGGCGGCGCAGTGGCGGGCGCGGGTGTGGAGGTCGGTGAGGCTTTCGCCGTCTTCGCAGCGGAGGGTGGGGTTGGCGAGGCGGCGGGCTCGCCAGGCGCGGTAGGCCGGCGGGTAGGTCTCGGCTGTGCGGCCGAGGACGATGCTCGGGGCTCGCCATTCGGCGAGAAGGCCAGAGACGGCGACGATCGGCAGGCCCGTGAGGTGCGAGACGAGGGTGGCGGTCTGGCGGGCACGGGGGATCGGGCTGGTGACGATCGCGGTGATGCCCTCGGGGAGGGGGAGGGAGCGGCGTACCTGGTCGCGGCCCTCCTGTGTGAGGGCGGCCTCGTGCGGGGCGTGGTAGCCGGGGCGGTGGCCTTCGTAGGCGCCGTGGCGCATGAGCCAGATGTCAGCCAAGGATCCAGCCTCCGTCGACGCGCAGGGTCTGGCCAGTGATGAAGCTGGCGTTGTTGGTGGCGAGGAAGGCGACGGCGGCTGCGACGTCGTCCGGGCGGCCTCGGCGCTGGACGCACTGGCGGGCGAGCTGCCGGGCGGTCATGGCCTCCGGGTCGTCGACGACGGTGTCCTCGGCGGGGACGCGGATGGAGCCGGGGGCGACGCAGTTGGCGGTGATGCCGGCGGGGCCGAGTTCGCGGGCGAGGGCGCGGGTGAGTCCTTCGAGCCCGGCCTTGGCGCTGATGTAGCCGGACAGGTCGTGGCGGCCCGCCGTGGCGAGGACGGAGCCGATGGTGATGATCCGGCCCCAGCCGACGGCCGCCATGGAGGGGGTGAGCTCGTGGGCGAGGAGGTAGTGGCTGGTCAGGTTGATGGACAGGGCCTCGTCCCAGCGAGCCGGTGTCGTCTCCGTCCACGGTCGGCGGGGGTAGGCGCCGGCGTTGCTGACCAGGATGTCGATCGGGCCGAGCCGGTCGTGGGCCTGGTGGCAGAGGGCACGTACGGACTCGGAGTCTCGGAGGTCGGCTGCCAGGGGGATTGCGGTGCCGCCGCTGTCGGTGATGTGGGTGGCGAGCTCGGCTGCGGCTTTCTCCTCGTGAAGGTGCGCGAGGGCGATAGTGGCGCCGTCGGCGGCGAGGCGTCGGGCGATGGCCGAGCCGAGGCCGCCGGTGGCACCGGTGACCAGGGCGGTACGGCCGTTCAGGGGGCCGGGCATGGCGACTCCAGCGGGCAGAAGTAGGTGGTCGAGTCGAAGGCGGGGCTCATGGCCTCGGCGAGCCGGGCGAGGAGGACGAGCCGGTCCTCGGGGGCCAGGTCGGCCAGGTTGTAGACGCCGAGGATGCGCATGGCGAGGTAGGGGCGGAGCAGATTCGCCAGGTCCTTGCCGGGCCAGAGACGGTCCGCGACCGGTTGTACGAGCTGGTTCCAGTACGCGGTCACGGCGGCTCGCCGGGGTGCCGAGAGGCGCGGGGTGTAGTCGATGTGGATGGTGCTGGTGGTGTGGTCGACTGCCGCTCGTCGGATCTCGGGGGTGTTGGCCGGGACGTGGGCGAAGGTGGCGGGGTGGTCGGCGAGGGCGGTCGGGTTGTACGTGGGTACGAGCCAGCCGCCGAGGGCGGAGGCGTACCAGAGGAAGTTGGCGAACTCGCCGGGGATGCTGTTCATACCGGCGGTGTCGTAGTCGAACCAGGCGAGCGGGTGGGCGAGGTTGACGTCGGTGGGGTCACCCTGGGTGAGGGCCGCCCAGACCGGCTCGGCCGTGGCGAAGTGGGCGCGGAGCCAGCGGAGGGTGGCGGCCCAGTCCAGGCGGTGGCGGCGGCCGTTGATGTTCAGGGTGTAGGTGTCGAGGCGGGAGACGGGGATGTCGATGAGGCCGTCGGCGATCAGGAAGTCCTTGCCGGCGTAGTACGTGTCGAGTCGGCCGCCGGGTGCCGCGCGGTCCCAGTACAGCTTGCGGACGACGTGCGCCGGATCGGCCGGCCACGCCGTCGCGAAGATGACCTCGCGGTACACGGTCGTGAGTTGGGCCATGTAGGTGTGGAGGTCGCCGCGCGCCTCGTCCGTGTTGAGGAGGTCGAGCAGGAGGCCCTGGTCGGTGCCGCCGGGGAGGCGTTCGTACGCGAGGAGGCGGCCGCCCGGCACGCGCAGATGGGCGTGGAGGGCGGGGACGCGGTAGTGCCGGGCGAGGCGGGCGTGGCCGCGGATCTCCTCGCGGGCCTCGGCCGGGTCGCCGGTGTACTTCAGGAGCAGCGGGCGGCCGAGGAGGTCGACGGGGCAGAGCAGGTTGCAGGTGAAGCGCCGTACCGGACCGAGGCGAAGGGGAGGCTGAAAGGTCATTGCCTCACCCCGTTGAGCAGTTCGAGGCAGACCTGGGCCAGCGCGGCGGGCGGGAAAGCGTCCATGTGGATATTCGTGTCGGGGGCGATGGCGTCGCGGACGGGGCAGAGGTCGCCCTGGTGCATGCGGTTGGACAGGTCGGTGGCGACGGCGTGGTGGTGCGGCAGGCCGGTGCGCCACTTGCTGTGGCTGTGGCGCGCGTACAAACCGATGATGGGCGGGGAGCTTCCGTCCCGGCCGCGGGCCATCGCGGCGAGGTGGGTGAGGCCGGTGTCGTTGCCGACGATCAGGTGGCAGTGCGGGAAGAGATCGGCGAGGTGGTCGGCCGGCATCCCGTCGAGGTGGAGGACCTGCACGTGGCGCCGGGGAGCCTCCGCAGTGATGCGGGGGCGCCCCGCCGGGGGGGCGCCCCCGAGGTTGAACCAGGGCGGGGGCGGGGGGGGCGCCGCGCGCGGGGGGGGGGGGGTGGGGGTGGTGCTGGGGGGGGTGCGCGGGCGGGGCGGGGGGGGGGGGCGCGGGCGCGGGGGGGGGGGGGGCCGCCGCGCGGCGGCGGGGGCCCCCCCCGTCCGGGTTGCCGCCGATGAGTAGCAGACGGGCCTGGGCCTGTTGGGCCTCGGCGATGTGCTCGGCGAGGGTGATGTAGCGCTGGGCGGTGTAGTCCTTGCGCTCCGGCCAGCTGGTGGCGGTGATGGCGGCGAGGTTCAGGCCGCCGAGCCAGCCCACCGAGCGCAGTTCCTCCACGAGGTTGTTCGGTCCGGTCGCGAGGGTCGGAGCGAAGGGTGCCGTGGCGGGCAGGCGGATGCCGAGGCGTCGCTCCAGGGCCAGGTAGTGGCGGGCCGGCAGGGCCGGGTGGGCGCGGCCGGCGGTCGACCAACACGGTGGGGCGGCCGGGTCGAGCACCAGGCTGACCGCTGCCTCCGAGCCGTGTGCCTCGATGCCGGGGCGGTCTCCGATCACGGCCCGCCAGCCGCTGGGCGTGGTGGCCTGGGGCTGCCGGATCAGCCCGGTGCGGGCGATGAGCCCCGCGTACGGACCCACCGCCCGAACAGCCACGCGGACTGACCGCAGCCGCAGCCAGTCGAGGACCGAGCGGACACCCGACAGCGCGAGGAGGGTGTCGCCGAGCTTCCCCTCGAAGGCCACCACTACCTCACCGCACCCGCTCAGGCGGTGGACGAGCTCGGCGGAGGCGGCAAGCGGGAGTGGTGCGCCGATGGGAACGCTGTCGCGGTCGTACCCGAGCGGGGTGGTGTGCACGGCCCCGGCGGGGACGACCAGGGAACCGTGGTGGAACCGGATCCCCACCGGGGCGACTGCTGTCACGCCGCGCCCTCGATCGTGGTGAGCGAGACCAGCGGCAGACCGAGGTCGGTGAGCAGGTCGCGGGCTCCGCGCGCGGTGTCCTCCACCAGGCAGGCCGCCGCCAGCGGGACGGCGCCGGCCTCGCGGAGGCGGCGGGTGAGGTCGGCCAGGGTCCGGCCGGTGGTGATCTCGTCGTCCACGATGACGATGCGCTGTCCGGGGGCGATGCCGTACGCGAAGACATCGGTGCGCATCGCGTGGGGCTCGCTGAAGCGGACCGCGCCGTCGAGGGGGAGGTGCAGCTTCCAGGCGATCTTGTACGGGAGGTGGGCGGCGCCGGCGAGGGAGACGGTCGGCAGGATGCCGCCGGCGTCCAGGCCGAGGAGGAAGTCCACGGAGCCGAGTCCGTCCGGCACCTGCTCCTGGAGCAGACGCCACAGGTCGGCCCCGGTGTTGGCGAGGGTGTCGGGGTGGACCGGGTTCTCCAGGCCGTCGAGGGAGTGGATGACGCGCTCGCGGCGGCTCGTGGCTCCGACGCTGAGCCGTTCGACAATCCGGGCGGAGAAGGACGGGACGGCGATGGTTTCGGGCATGGCGAAGCTCCTGTCGGATGGAGAAGGGAAGACGAAGGGGGAGGCCGTTCAGGCGGCGAGCTGGGCGGCGTACCAAGTGAGGAGCTGGTCGACCGCTGTGGTGACGGGCTTGAGAACGAGCTCGGTGTCGCCCTCGCACCAGGCACTGGCGATCTCGGCCAGGGAGGGTACCGACACGGCGAGCAGGCCCGGCATACGGGAGGCCGCGGCGAGGATCCGGTCAGGGCCGGACTCCCACTGGTTGTGCTCGCGTAGGAGGAGGCGGCAGGCGAGCACAAGATGCTTGTAGAGCTGCCGCAGAGTGGCCGGGCCCGCGTCGGCGCGCAGTCGGCGCATGGTCAGGACGACCTGAGGGAGTTCATGGACGGCGGCGAACGCCAGCTCGTCTCGACCGATCGTCGGCAGTTCGAGGCCTGGTGCGGCGTGCAGAACGGGGCTGCCCTGCTGAAGTTGATGGAGGACGAACGCCAGGCGCGGGGTGAGGCGTCGGGCGGTCAGTTCGCCGGGCGTGACGAGGGTGGGACCGAGGGAGGCCGCACCGCTCAGAGCGGTCTGGTACTGCTCCAGGGCCTCGTGGACCCGGCCGATGGCCTCGTGCTCGGCGATCACGAGGAGGTCCAGGTCGGACCAGCCGGCGATCCAGCTGCCCTCGCCGGGGCTGCCGGTCAGGGCGGCGAGCCTTACGCCGGGGCCGTATGCCCGTACCGTGTCGGTGAAGTCGGGCGGGGCCCACCCGCCGCCCGCCCCCCGCCCCCCCCGTCCACGCCCACAGCCAACCCCACAACCCGGCCCACCCCGCCGCCCCGCGCGTCGCCCACCCCCACCCGCGGCGCGCCCCCCCCCCCCCCCACCACCCCCGCC
>NZ_JBHYKM010000067.1:19091-39585 GCF_042741435.1 Streptomyces sp. NPDC058955
GGGGGGGCGAGCCGACCGCCGGGGCTTCTGCCCCGTACGGTCTCGGGCACGCGCCCCCCCGCCCCGCCGCCGGCGGCCGGCAGGCCCAGTCCGTACGGGGTGGCCACGCGCAGCGCCGTGGCGGCGGACGGGGCGGCGATGCGCCGGAGGTGGGCGCGAAGGGCGGCGATGCTGCCGGTGTTGTCGATGACGTGGTCGGCGAGCGCGGCGACCTGGTGGGCGCCACGGCTCATCTTGATCTCGTCCTTCGCGGCGACGGCCTGGGCAGGCGTCCCGGACCGCTCGACGCGTACGGCGAAGGAGGCGTCCAGATAGACGATCTGGAGCGTGTCGCCCATGAGCGCCTTGAGCTCGGCGATCGACGCGTCGTCGTGGACGGACTCGATGGTGAACAGCCGGGTGTCGACGTGGGCGTCCGCGAAGCGGTTCAGCTCGCCGAGCAGGAGCTCGGCCTGCCGACGGGCCGACAGCGCGTACGGGTCCGCAAGACCCTCCCGGTGGGCCGCCTGCCGCAGCAGAAAGCCGATCTTGAGGCGCTGGGCACCGCACGTGCGCTGGACGAACTCGGCACTGGTGCTCTTGCCGCACTCGCTCAACCCACCGAAGGCGAGGACCCGGCGCAGGTGCCGACTCGGCTTGATCTCCGCGGGGGCGGCGTCGTCCCGGCCGTACAGCTTGAACCGGGCCGGTACGGGAAGCCGCCGACGGCCGGCGACGACGTCGGAGACCAGCGCGTCGAGTGCGGCGCACAGCTCCTCCCGCTGGCCATGGAGGGCGGGGACGCGCCGGCGGGCCAGCTCGTCCCGGGTCGCCGCGCGCTCGCTGTGCCAGATCCGCAGCGTCAGCACCGACAGACGGTCGACGACGGAGGCGAGCGTCTCGGTGTGCAATGGTGCGTCGGCGCGGCCCGCGTCCGCCAGCGAGCCGAGGACCTCGTCGGCCCGCTCGGCCAGCGCGTTGCGTTCGGCGTTGAGTTGGTCGATCTCCCGCTTGCAGTCCGCGACCTGGGCGGCGGAGAGCAGGGCGCCGCGCACCCGGTCCTCGGTGTCCCACAGGCGTCCGTTGACGGTGTGGAGCCGGGTGACGGTGTCGTCGAGGCGGTGCAGGTCCTTGTCCTGGAGCGTGGCTATGGCGCGGGCGAGGCCGGGCGGTAGGACTAGGGGCGGGGAGTTCTGGGTCATCGGGGACTCCCATCAGTGAGTGGGCTGAGGCCAATGCGATCGACTACGTCGCTGTGTACGTCGTCCAGGGAGTGGTCCTCGCAGTCCACGACCGCGGTGTACGAGCCGTGATCGGCCTGGTGGAGCAGGACCGCGTGCAGCGTCTTCTGGTAGGCCGGGTAGATCCCGGTCCAGGGGCGCCCCTCGCGGGCGCTGGTGATGGCGTAGCTGCGCTCGGCGTCGAGTGACGGGAGCAGGAGGATCGAGATTTCCGGTGCTGTGGCTCGCGAACCGGCGATGCCCGTCACGGTTTTGAACGCCTCGCCGACCGTCAGCCCGTCCTTGACCACGCAGGTCGCGGTGGCCACGGCGAGGAGCATGGACACGCCCCGGTCGAGCAGCCCCGTACGCCCGGCCTCGCGGGCGGCGGCCCGCTTGGCGTGCCCGGCGAGCAGCATCTCGGTCAGTTCGACCGTCGTGGACGTCTCGAACCACCACCGGGCGTAGTCGCCGGCCGCCACCCGCGCCCACGGCTCGGGGTCGTGCTCGTGGACCGCGCCCAGCGACTGGAAGCCGTGCCACCGCTCGGCCAGCCGTACCAGGTGACTCGTCTTGCCCACGTTGTCAGGGCCGTTGAGGCTGACGAAGTCCGGGACCTGCGCCATCGCTCACGCCTCGCGGATCGGGGTGCCGAGGACGGAGACGATCGCGTCCGTGTTCGCGGCGATGAACTCGGCGAGCTCCGGCGGCATCAGGTTCAGTTCGCGGACGGCCTCGGCGGTGAACGGCACCCGGACCACCTCGTACCCGCCCCGCTCCGGCTTGGAGAACTCCGTCCCCGTACGCGCGGCCAGGTCCATCGACTCCAGGCGCGCGGCGAAGATGTGCTGCACGCCGACGCCGCCCTCCAGCTCGTCGGTGATCAGGTGGACCAGCTCGGCGCGCTCCAGCTTGCCGCCGAGCTCCTCGAACACCTCCCGGTGCAGGGCCGTCTCGATGGTCGCGTCGTCCGCCTCGACCCCTCCGCCGACGCTCACCCAGTACGGCTCCCTGCCCGGCTTGGTGCGCTTGATGAGGACGAGCTCGTCGCCGTCGAGGAGGATGGCGCGGGCGTTGCGCTTGACGATGTCGGTCATGCCGTTTGCTCCTTCTGGTGGTGGTACAGGAGAGAACGGGCGGAGGGCCGCCTGGTGGCGGTGGGCACCTCCCCGGCTCGGTGGACCCAGCATGGTGGAGGCCGATGGCGGGGTGTGACGTACGGGTGCTGCAGCAATGCCGCAGCGCTGCCGAACAAGGCTGGCTACGCTGGGCGTTTCGGCGTTCCACCGGGTGACAGACAGGGGGTACGACGGTGGTCACGGTGCAGCGATGGTCCGGCCGGGAAGCCCGGCTGTTACGCGACGCCCTGCGCATGAGCCTGCGGGACTTCGCCGCCTACCTGGGTGTGAGCGACCGGACCGTGTCGAACTGGGAGGGTGGCGGAACGAGTTACCAGCCCCGTGGTGAATCCCAAGCCGTCCTCGACACCGCGCTCGGCCGCGCGTCTGATGACGTGAAGGCCCGGTTCGCGGCAGCCCTGGGAACGAACGGCACTGCTCCACCCATCGCAGGCCGGATCGGAGTCGACTCCCACAAGTTCCTGCCGGTCTTCATCGGCGTCGAGCGCGCCGGCCGACTCCGCGCACACATGACACCGAGCGCGGATGACCAGTGGCTGGAGTCCTCCTCGGCCCGAGTGGACCACCCCGAGGCGCAGGACTGCGTCCTGCATGTCTTTGCGTGTGGGGCTGCCGTCTTCCACCTCGTCCAACCGCACGAGCCTCCCGCGCTCACCGATCTCGCCGTCTGGCGCTATCGCTCATACGCCTCCGATCTACCCTGGGCACGGGACAAGCTCCGCGATCTCCTGGACGAGGACCACACCCGCGTCCCCAACCCGGAGTACGTCCTCTCCTTGTACTGGCTCACTTCCGGCCCGTGGGCCGGAGACGCCCATGACACCGCCCTGCGCCTGTTATCCACGCCCTCGGTTCTGGTCGACCGCGGCGCCCCGGGTGGGCCCGCGCCCTTGGACGGCGCGGTCGAGGCATCGCTCCTCGCCACCGGCTTCGACCACCCGGACATCGTGCCCTTCGGCGTACGGGGCGTCTCCACCGCCTACGCCAGCTGGTCCGGCGTCGCCTACGCCTCCCACTCCCGCGAGCGCAGCCTCACCATCGACGAGCTGGTCACCTGCGAACTGACCGTCCAGGCCCTGTGGTGCTTCACCCGCCAGATCCAGCAGATGATCGAGGACGGCCAAGACCCGTCCATGCCCGAGCAGTACGGCTGGCGCTTCCTGCGCGCCGCCTCCTCCCGGCTCACCACCGCCCGCGCCCAGGAGACCGCGCAGCACGTCCTGATGCGGGAGGCCATCATGAAGACCAGCGGACTGGCCGAGCGGCTGCGCGCCGCACAGGACGCGCTGCGCGAGAGCGTCGGTTGAGAACACGGGGCAGGAGAGACAGCGGATGGACATCGGCAGTGCCGCGCTGGTCGTGATCGACATGCAGAACGGCTTCGTGAACCACCACAGCCGCCACGCCGTACCTGCGGTCTCCGACCTGGTCGCCCAGTGGTCCGCCGCTGGCCGAGCAGTGATCTTCACCCGGTACTTCAATTACCCGGACAGCCCCTACGAGCGCTTCTTCCAGTGGCACCGGCTCCAGGAAGCGCCCGAGACCGACATCGTCCCCGAGCTCGCCGAGGCTGCCGCTCACGCACACGCGATCGTCGACAAGACCGGGTACACGCTCCTCACCCCAGAGGCCACCGAACTGATCCGCCGGGCCGGCTGGACCGACCTCGTCTTCTGCGGAATCGCCACCGAGAGCTGTGTCCTGAAGTCCGCAGCCGACGCCTTCGAGCACGGCTACGCGCCCTGGATCGTCACCGATGCCTGCGCCAGCGACGCCGGCCCCGATGTCCATGACGCCGGACTCCTCGTCGCCCGCCGCCTGATCGGAACCGGCCAACTCGTCACCGCCGACCACCTGATGGGTCAACTCACTGCGTACGCTGGGGCACCAGTGCTGGAATAGCCCCATGGCCGACACGCTGTACGACACCGACCTGATCACCATTGGTGGAGGCCCGGCCGGCTGCGCCGCTGCCCGCATGGCCGCCAGCGTCGGCATGCGCTCGATCCTGATCGAGCCGGACCGGCTGTGCCGCAACCTCTACCGGATCCCGGCCCTGAACAACGTCCTCGGCGGCTACACCAGCGGCCCCGAGCTGGCCGACTCCATCGTCGCGGAGCTGAAGAGCACGGAGCTGTGCCGTCTCGAACTCGGCCGGCGCGTCACCGAACTCCGCGCCGATGGCGACCAGGTGACCGTCACGATCGACACCGGAGCCCGTCTCACCGCCCCGTACGCCATCGTCGCCACCGGCGTCGGCCCTCTCCAGCCCCGCGACGTCACCTGGATCACCGCCCCCGACGGCCTGACCCTGCCCCCGCTCTGGCAGGCCGACGCGGACGATGCCCAGGGGCGCACTCTCCTCGTCCTCGGCGGCGACCGCCCGATCGGCACCTTCCTGCGCGCCAACCCGACCACCGACACCCGCCTGCTCGTCGCGTACCCGGCGGCCGACGCGTACAAGATCGAGGAGATCCGCGAGGACCCCCGAGTCACACTCTTCCCCGTCGAGCACCTGACGCTGGATCTGACGGAAGGCGCCTTGGTATCAGCGGAGGTGGTGGGCCAGGACGGCGCACGGCAGACGATCACCGCGGATGCTGCCTACCTCAGCATCGGGAACGCGCCCACCGCCCCGTCCGGCGACCTGACTCGCGGTCCGGACGGATACTGCTTGCCTGCCGACCAGCACCCCCGCGTCATCGTGGCCGGCGACCTCCGCTCCGCCCGCTTCCAACGGATCATGACCGCCTTGGGCTCCGGCAGTGAGGCCGCGCTGCATGCCTACTACGCGGCCAGGGAACTACTGGCCAAGGGCTGAGACCGCACCAGCGCGCTCCGGCGGCGACGACCCCGGAAGGGAATCTCCACGACCAGCCGGAGCAAGGCGCCGGATACGGTCTTGCCGACGCCGAGGAGATGCACCGACGGCTTCCTCGCCTCGCATGGCTGCTTCTCGGACCGAGCGTCTAGATGTAGTCGAAGTACCGAATCCACCAATCGACTGGCTCCCCGGGGCGGTAGGTAGCCAGAGGACTCAGGCCGTCGTACGGCCGGGTGAGCAGACGCTCGGGGATCGGTACGTAGCCCAGGTCCGTGAGAGCACGTTCGACCCTCCGCAGGTCGGGGACGTCGAGCGCATCCGCCTCCATCGCCTCCTCGGTATCGAAGTAGACGCCCGGGTTCTCTGCGGCCACGACCGCCATCGATCCGAAGTTGCTCACCGAAACGACGATTCGCTCCCCGCATGCCGTGGCCTCCGCTGGCACCTCGACCCTGGCATGCAGGCTCGCGTCCTGCACCTGGCGATCGGCCGTGCAGCGGGTGTCGAAGTCCGCGTCCAGCCTGACCACCAGACGCTCGAACAGCGCTCGCGTCGCCGCGTGGTCGTAGCCGGGGGGACGTTCCACCAGCTCCGGATCGTCCAGGCGATGAAGGAGGGCTTTCAGGTCGGCATCGCTGTACGTCATCCACCCATGATGGCGAAGCAGCCACAAGCAGCACAGCTCGGTCGCAGACCGTGGGGTGGGGCCGGCCGACCAGACGGCGGGGTACGGCCGGTGGCAGGGATTAATCCCGACCACCGGCCGCCGATTCTTTTATCTGACGCCTTTTCTGTGTGATCAGCCCTCCGTGTCGGCGCCCGCAGTGACGATGGTCTCCAACCGGCCGTACTCCAGCATGTCCTCGTGGGTCATGAAGGGGATGAGGACCTTGCGGTGCGGGATGACGTACTTGAACAGCAGCTCGGCCAGCTTCAGCACGGCCGCCTCTGCTTCGGCCCCGGCCTCTGGGTTGTGAACGTGGGCTCCGGCGGCCTGGAGTTCTTCGGCGGTTGCGCCACGGATGATGGCCTGCTCCTCCTCAGTGAAGAGGCGGCCATCGAGGCGGCGGAAGACCAGGGAATCAGCCGGGCCCTTGAAATCCATGTCGAATAGCAGCGCCATGACGTGGGGGCGAGGGGTGGAGTTGGGCATATGGACTCTCCTCAAGAGGGACGGGGTGAATACCGATGCATTCATGGTCCAGAGAATCGCCGGTTAGGCTAACCGGCGGTTGTCGGTTATGTTCGTCGGCTCGGTTTTTACGGTTCAGTGATGTCGCGGAGAAATGTGCGCGAGCCTGGCTCCGATGTGGGCGGGGCGCCCTGGCGTGGAGACGGCGCGGGCGCCGCTGGCTTGCCGGCCCTGGGAGTTCTGGGGATCAGCGGGGAGGTCGGCCATCCGCCGCAGCCGCCACACGAGCACGTCGCTCATGCGCTCCGCTGTGTCCAGCTCCCGTCGGGCAGCTGCCTGAGCGAGTAGGGCGGTGGGGTTGTGGCCGGTGGTTCGGGCTTCGTCGAGGGTGGCTGCGAGGGCCGGCCAGCCGGGTTCGGCGAGGATCCGGTCGGCCAGTTCGGGCAGGGCGTGGCGTACGGCGGTGGCGTGGTGGCGCTGCCAGGAGAGGGCCAGGCTGCTGCCCCGCTGGTGGAGCAGGGCCATGGGGTGCCCGGCGGCGGACGGGTAGGCGGCACGGAGGTGTTCGGCAGCCTGCTGGGCGGCTTCGGCCTGCTGGGCGTGCTGTTTCCTGGCGTGCCAGTGCGCGGCGGCGGCGATCAGGAAGAACAGCATGTCGATGGCCATCGCGGTGGTGGCGCCATCCTCGCCTCGGCCGAGGGCCGGGCCGCTGTGGACGAGGTCGCGTGCGGCTTGGCGCAGAGCGTGGTCGTGGCCGCGTGCGGCGCGGATGTGGGAGCGAGAGGCGCGTTCGAACGCGGTTGCGGCGGCCTGGAGTTCGCGGCGGGTGTGGGCGGCGGAGGTCTGGGCGAGGGCGTCGAGGACTTCGCTGGCGGCGGCGACCTGCGCGGCGATGACGCCGTCGTCGCCGTGGTCGATGACGAGCAGTGCCTGCCAGGCGGCGCTGGTGGCACGCCGGCGTGCGGACGCGGGCCCGGTCACCTGGGGCAAGGCCGACTGCTGGGCGGGGTCGTCCGAGGCCGGAGCCCAGCGTTCGCGGATGCGGGGCAGGGAGAGATCCGGGGCGAGCTTGGAGCCGGAGTAGAAGACCGGCTCGCCCTTGGCGTTGCGGTCGCCGGGGAGGGCGACGGTGTAACCGAGGTTGTCGCCCGACGGCGCGACGCGGCGCCGGATGAGCAGGCCGGCTGTGGTGAGGCGGTCGAAGAACTCCTCTTCGCTTGCCGCGCCGGCCACCGAGCGGCGGACAGCCTCGCGCAGTTCCTCACGCGGGGTGCGCTGCTGTCCCCGGCGTTCGGCTTTGTGGCGCTCGGCGCTCGTGGGGCGCTTGGCAGCGGTGCCATCGCCTGGTGTGATCCGGCGCAGGCCGTAGTCCGCTTCGATGAGGCGGGCCTCGGTCTGTGCGCGGCGGGCCTCGTTGTGTAGGCGGGGCCGTCGGCCGTCGTCGCGGACCAGGGTGGCGATGATGTGGATGTGGTCGTCGGCGTGGCGGACGGCGGCCCACCGGCAGGCGGCGTCGTCGCCGTCGGGGGCGATGCCGGTGGCGGCGACCATGCGGCGGGCGATGGCGGCCCAGTCGTCGTCGGACAGGATCGGGTCTTCGGGGCTGGCGCGTACGGACAGGTGCCACACGTGCTTCTTGGGGCGCCGGCCGACGGGCAGGGCGTTGACAGGCTGGTCGAGCAGCCGCTGAAGCTGCCCGTAGGTGGCCTGCGGGTCACGGCCGGGGTCCGGGGTGAGCGGGTCGAAGGCGGCCACTAGATGGGGGTCGGTGTGCTCCTCATGGGTGCCGGGGCCGTACAGGTAGCGGATCAGCCCGATCGTCTCGCTGCCGCGCTTGTGAATACGGGGGATCACGCAGTGGCACCGCCGTCCCGGTGGGCGAGCAGAGCATCGGCGGCATCCTCCACGCGACGGACTGCGCTTAGGACGGCCTGGGCGGTGGCGTCGAGGTGGGGTGCGTCGGCGCCGGAGTTGAGGGCCTTGGCGACCTGGTTGAACAGGCCGTGGATGCGACCCAGGTGCCGACGCGCGGTGAACAGTTCGTTGATGACTTCCCGTTCGGTGGCGATCTCGGCGGCGGTGCGGGTCAGGTCGAGGGCAGCCTTGTCGACGGCGTAGGCGAGGAAGGCGGCGTTGGTCATCTGGCACTGGGCGGCTGCGTCGGTGAAGCGCTTGTACTCGGCGTCGTTCATGCGGCAGCTGGGCTGGTGCAGGCGCTTGCGGGGCTTCGGCTGACGGGCGCGCTGACGCCGCCGCGAAAGGGGCTCGGTCTGCTGTCCCCCTCCTGGCTGCGGTCCGCCCTCGGCCGCAGCCTGTCGGTCCGGCGCCCCCTGGCGCAGGACCGGTACCGCCATCCCTGGGGCGGGACCTCCGGGAGCATTGCTCCCGGTACAACTTGCTCCGCCTGGTGCTGGGGTGTTGGTCGGCTGCTGCTGGGGAGTAGCGGGTTCGTGGTGGGCATCGTGCACTGGATTTCCCTCTCAGGTCATCGCTGCGGCGAGTAGTTGCGGTTTCGGGGATCAGGCACCTGTGCGCGTGGCCCCGAGCTGGGACTTGAATGCGCGGACGACTCGGCCTGCGTCGTTGCTGGCGACGCTGTAGCCGGCGTCGCGCACGGCGTCCTCCACTCGGTCGCGTCCGACGCTGCCGGTCTCCTCGTACATGCGGCGGGCGAACTGGAGGATGACTTCGTCGGGGGCGCTGGACTTGCGACCGGACCGCTTCGGCTTCGGCGTGGGGCGCTTGGCTGGTGGGGTGTGTGAGCCGCTGCCCGTGGATGGCGGAACGGCCTCTTGCGGGCGGGCCGCCCGATTCGGGCGGGCTGTTGTTTTCGGGCCGGAGCTGGCGGTGGGATCCGGGCGGGCAGATCGCGGGCGGGGTTCCTCGTCGCCCGGATCTGATGGATGCGGGCGGGGGCGGTTCTCTGCCAGCCCGTCGCTTTCCGCCCGCTCGTCGGCGTCTGCCCGGGAGTGGTCGGGCGGGCTGACGGGCTGCCCGGCGGGCGTGGTCCAGCGCTCGGGCAGGTCGATGGTGGCCAGGGCGGCTGCTTGGCGGCGGGTGGCGAGCTGGCGCAGCAGCTGCTCGTTGCGGAGCGGGTCGGCGTCGATGCCGGAGCGGGCGAGGGCCTTGGACAGGCGGCGCACGGTGCGTCGGCCCGCCCGTCCGGTGCGCTGCCCGGGCGTCATCTCGGCGAGGCGGGCGGCCAGGGCGACGGCCCGGTGCGTGGCCCGGTCGCGGATGATTTCGGCGGCTCCCTGGTCCTGCTGGACGATCCCCAGGCGGGCGAGCAGCCGCTCGCGGGCCTGCCGTGTGAGGACGGCTGCGAGTCCGCGGGAGGCGGCGTCGGGGGTCCGCTGTCGCGGTTCGATGCCCATGGCCAGGTGCCACAGCACAGCGGCCATCACGGGGCCGGTGAAGGCGCGCACGGTGCCGCCGACGGGGCCGGCCTCAGCGTAGGCGGGGATGGTCTGCATGGCGGTGATCACCCAGACCAGGACTCCGGGCAGCCCCGCTGCCTGCCTCGGCCCGTGCAGGTTCTGGCGGGCCATCAGGGCCATCGAGAACAGGGCGAGCTCCGCGGCGGCGAACATCGCGGTGCGCTCGGCGGTGTTGCGCATGTCGAGGTAGTGGGCGGCGAACCGCCAGCTGGTGTCCGCGCTGTAGGCGGTGCACACGAGCGCCGCCACAGTCGCTGTGACGACGGCGGCCGAGATGCGCGGCTTTCGATCGTGGGTGCGGTGTTGGTGGCGTCGCGGCCTCAGGCCCGCGAGCAGTGCGCCGGCGGCAACGGCCAAGACGGCCACGGGCAGGAGCGGACCATCAGCGAGCGGGAGCGAAGCGGTGGCGAGCATGTCGGCTATGACAGGGGGCATGTACGGGGCTACTCCGGGGAGAGCGAGGAGGCGATCACGGCGTTCACGGAGGGGGCGTACACGCGGGCCCCCTTCTAAAGGGGGCCCCGCGCGTGATCGCTTGGGTGCGTGTACGGCGTGGACGGTCGTGTGATCGCTCTACCTGCGGTTTTTCGGTGAGCGTGTGTGCTGTGAGCGGTTCACGGCGGTCTGCGGGCACGAGGGCCGCGTGTACGGTCGCGTGAACGCTTTCAGGGGTCGGTGCGGGGCTCAGCCGACGGCGGTGAGGTGGCGGGCGGAGGCGTAGTAGCGGGCCTGCTGGCCGCCTCCGGCCCCTCCGGCCATGCCGTCGGCCTTGGTGGCCAGGCCGTCGTCGACGAGGCGGCTGAGGTGGCGTCGTGCCTTCTCGATGTCGGCGCGTTCGGGGTCGCCGCCGATGAGGATGGCCGCCAGCTCTCGTGCGCTCATCCCGTTAGGGGCATTGCGCAGCAGGGCGGTGGGGTCCTTGGTGGGGTCGACGGTGGTGGTGCCGCGCACGTGGTCGTGGGTGACGTCCAGGGGGCCGACTTCACCGGTGGAGGTCTTGAGGTGGTGCAGGGTGACGGCGGGGTCGCCTGCTCGGCCGGTGACGAACAGGACGCTGCCCGCGCCGGAGGTGAACCAGGTGGAGCCGTAGACCTGGTCGAGGCTGGGGCGCTGTCCGCGTGGCGCGTCGGCGGTGGCCTTCCGCTGGTGGTGCAGCTCCATGATCTCCACGCCGTTGCGAATGGCGCGCATGCGGGCGTTGTGGAAGGCGACCGCGAGGCTGTCGTCGACCATCGTGCTGACCGCGTCCTTGAGGCTGTCGATCACGATGGTGTCAGCCTGGTGGGCGGCGGCGAGGTCGGCCAGGAGGTCGGGTTCCTTGTCGAGAGTGGCGGGCAGCGGGCCCTCCCAGACCACGAGCCGCTCGCGCAGGATCTTTTCGTCGGTGGGGAAGACGCGGCGGGCCATAGCCTTGGCGATCTGCTTCGGCCGGTCCATTGCCAGGTAGAGCACGCGCCTGCTGGGGGCGACGGGCATTTCCAGGACGGTCTCCTGCAGGCCGATGCGGGCGAAGATCACCTGATGGGCCAGGGTCGTCTTGCCGACGCCCGGAGCGCCGACGATCATCAGGCTCTCGCCGGAGGCCCAGACGGTCTTCTCACGGGTGCCCCACAGGGGCTCGGTGTCCGCGCCGCTCTCTTTGACGAACGACCATCCGTTGGTGGCGAAGCGGGACAGCCGTCCCTGTCCCGAGGCGAGTGCGCGCTCGCGTTCGGCGCGTACTTCCGCTTCGACCTCGCTGCGGATCGCCTCGGGATCAGCGCCGGGTTCCTGGGCCCGCTGGAGGGTCCGTACGGCGGAGGTCACCAGGCGGCGTAGGTCGGCCTTCGCGCGGACGATCTCCGCGTGGTGCTCGGCGCTGCCGGTGCCGTAGGGCGCGTCGGCGAGCTGGAACACATAGGTGGGACCGCCGACCCGTTGCAGATCGCCTTGCTGCTGGAGCAGTTCGGTGAGGACGATCGGGTCGGTCGGCTTGTCCTCGCGGTGCTGGGTGAGGAGCGCGCGCCAGATGGTCTCGTGCGCGGGCCGGTAGAAGGCGTCGTCGCCGAGTACGGGCCGGACCGCGTCGATGACGTCGGCTTTGTGCATGCAGGCGCCAAGGACCGCGCGCTCGGCGTCCAGGTTGAACGGAGGTTCCGTCGGGGTGGGACCTTCGTCGAAGCGGGATGGCGTCTGGGATGGCAGGGTCGTACCCTGGGTCACGGAGCTCCTCATCCGGCAGGCCATTACGGGGCGGCAACCCCGGCCTCCGGTTTCGATCGTTCAGGGATGGATGGTTGTGCGGTGGAGCCTCTACTTCGGCCCCGGTGTTCGTAGCACCGGGGCCGCTTGCGTGTGCGGATCCGTCCGCCGCTGTACGGCGGACTACGACCATAGCCGAGATTTTCGGCAGCGCAACGCCTTGCATTTCACTCCGCAACGATGTTTAGTTGTGGATGCTGGCCCCAGTGGACCCGTTGTCGTGTGAAGGGAGGTGCGAGTGAGCGGTGAGGAAGGCGCGGAGCGCGCCGGCCCCGGTCGTCCGATGCCGGAGGAGCACGTCGCTGCCCGCATCAAGCTGGAGCGCGAGGTCCGCGGTTGGAGCACGGTGAAGCTCGCCGAGGAGATGGCCGCCGTCGGCCATCCGATCAACCAGTCGGCGATCTGGCGCATCGAGAGCGGCAAACCCCGTCGCAGGGTCAACCTCGACGAGGCGCTCGGCTTCTGCAAGGTCTTCGACATCACCATGCAGGACCTGACGGGGCCGCCAGGAGAGCTGGCCACGCCCCGCATTCGCGAGCTTGTCCGTGAGTACGTCCAGATGGCGCGGGAGTACCACCAACTGCGAGCGGCGATCGACCGGAACCAGATGCACCTGCACGAGATCGACATGGAACTCAACGCATACGGGGACAAGGGCCCCGAGCAGAGAGGACAGGTCGACGAACTCCTCCGGCTCGAAGAACGAGCCCTGCAGAGGAGCCTGCACCCATCCCGGGCGCACCTGCGAAACCAGGGGCAGCCACCCACCGGCGAATAGTCGGCCGCTGTCCCCTTACGGCGCTACGAACGCTGAGACCCCCCACGCATGGCGACCTCCGTCGCCGACGATCATCCAACGACCCATCCATCCCTGAACGACGCCACCGGCCAGGCCGACGGGAGTTGCCGCTCCCGCGACGCTGCGATGCCGGCGGGAGGAGTGCCCCATGCCACAGCCCGCGCTGCCCATTTCCCAGATAGCCCACCTCCTGGACGTCCCCGAAGACGCCCTGCGCACCCTGATGGCCGAGCGGCGATCCGCCGGCGACACGACCCTGGTCGCCCTCACCGTCGCCGAGGCCGCCCGCCGGATCGGCATCGGCCGCACCAAGCTGTACGAGTACGTCTCCTCCGGCGAGATTGTCTCCGTCAAGATCGGCAGCTTGCGGCGCATCCCAGCAGAGGCGGTGAACGACTTCCTGGCCCGCCGTCTGTCGGCGACCGACTTCGGAGCCGCCGCATGACGCGAGCCTCCGCACCGAAGCCCCGCCAGCCCAACGGCGCCTCGTCCATCTACCTCGGCAAGGATGGGCGCTGGCACGGCCGCGTCACCGTCGGCGTCAAGGACGACGGCACCCCGGACCGTCGCCACGTCGGCCGCAAGACCCGCGCCGAGGTCACCAAGCTCGTACGCGAGCTGGAACGGCAGCGCGACAAGGGCGCCGTCCGCAAGGCAGGCCAGTCGTGGACCGTGAAGACATGGCTCACCCACTGGGTCGAGAACATCGCCGCCTCGCACGTCTCGGAGAACACGATCGACGGCTACCGCGTCGCGGTGAACCACCACCTCATCCCCGGCCTGGGCGCCCACCGCCTGGAGAAGCTCGACCCGGAGCACCTGGAGCGCTTCTACAAGAAGATGCAGGACAACGGCAGCGCCGCCGGCACCGCCCACCAGGCTCACCGCACGATCCGCACGGCGCTGAACGAGGCCGTGCGCCGCAAGCACCTCACGGCGAACCCGGCCTCCATCGCCAAGGCCCCCAAGGTCGAAGAGGAGGAGGTCGAGCCGTACACGGTCGAGGAGGTCCAGCGGCTCCTCGCCGAGGCCGCCAAGCACCGCAACACCGCCCGTTGGGTCATCGCGCTTGCCCTCGGCCTGCGCCAGGGCGAGGTCCTCGGCATGCAGTGGAACGACGTCGACTTCGAGCTCGGCGTCATCCGCGTACGCCGTGGCCGGCTGCGGCCCCGCTACAAGCACGGCTGCGGCGAACGCTGCGGCCGCAAACCCGGCTACTGCCCCCAGAAGATCAACACCCGCCGCGAGACGAAGAACGCCAAGTCCCGCGCCGGCCAGCGCCCCATCGGCGTACCCGAAGAGCTCCTGCAGCTCCTGCGCCAGCACAAGGAGGAGCAGGCCCGCGAGCGAGCCCGAGCCCGCGACCTGTGGATGGAGAAGGGGTACGTGTTCACCTCGCCCACTGGCGAGCCCCTGAACCCGAACACCGACTACCACAAATGGAAGGAGCTCCTGAAAGCCGCCGGCGTCCGCGACGCCCGCCTTCACGATGCCCGCCACACCGCAGCGACTGTCCTGCTCATCCTCGGCGTCTCCGACGCGGTCGTCGACGCCATCATGGGCTGGGAGCCCGGCAAGTCCGCCCGGATGCGTCGCCGCTACCAGCACCTGACCAGCCGCGTCCTCAAGGACACCGCGGCCAAGGTCGGCGGCCTCCTGTGGGGTACGGACGAGACCGCGGGAAGCGCTGCGCCGCCGGAGGCCAGCCAGAGTCCCGTCCCCGCCGAGCTGGTGGTCCACGTCGCCCGCCTCGGCGATCGGCGCGTGCCCTTCCTCCACCGCGAGCACGCCGACGAGGTCGTCGCCCGGTGGAGCGAGGACTGGCCCGACCACACGGCCGAGATCGAGGAATGGGACCGCTGGCGTTGGGAGGATCAGGGTCCCGACGGCGCGAGCGCCATCCGCGACCGCGTACCGGCGCGGGCCGTTGTCTTCCACGCCCGGGCCCTGTTCCTTCCCGGTGGGGAACGCGCGGCGACCGGGGGCCCGGAGCAGTGGTCGGTGCCAGCCTGGGAATTCGAGACCGATCGCTACACCGCCCGCACCTCGGCCTGGCGCACGGCCCGACGACCCGGAACGGGCCAAGAAGTCGAGGCCCAGGTACGAGGCACGGACAAGGCCGCCGTAGAGGCTGCCTTCGCCGAAGCGTGTGCACAGGCTGTGGATCGCACACGGCATCCAGGGAAATACGGGGACACCGACGACTGGTAGACGGGCCCCGGCGGGTTGCTCCAAGACAGGTGCAACCCGCCGTTCGTCTTGCCGTGATGGCCAGGAGGGCACGGGCTGTCTTTGGCGCCCTGCGGGCCGACTGTCAGTCCCACCCCTCAGACTGGGTTCGCTAGTTCGAGCCTGTGGCGTACGCCGAGCGACGAGGATGGGTGACGTGAAGCCCGAGGTGATCCAGCAAGCGGTCCAGGACTTCTGGACCAAGCGGGGTGAGCAGAGGGACAACCAGGAGGACGGCGGGAGGGCCGGCGGAGAGGCTCGGGCCAATGGCCACATCAAGGGCTTCGAGGACGCCGTGAAGCAGATTTTCCTCGACTGCGGCATCCCTGAGGGAGATATTCGGACGGGGAGGCCCTATCTGCCGGGCTACTACCGCGTCCGCAAGCAGTGGGATCTGGTGGTCCTCTATAAGGAAGTCCTTGTTGCCGCACTTGAGTTCAAATCGCAGGTCGGCAGTGTCGGAAAGAACTTCAACAATCGTTTCGAGGAGGCGTTGGGCAGCGCCACTGATCTGGCCGCGGCCCAGAAGAAGAACGGTCCCTTCGGGGCTGTGCCCCCGTGGCTTGGTTACGTTTTCGTACTTGAAGAGACGGAAGAGACCGAGAAGTCGAATAGGCAGTCCCACGCACTGTTCGAGACTGATCCGACCTTCAAGGGGATGTCGTACACCCAGCGCTACCAGGAGATGATCAGCCGTTTCGTGGGTGAAAACGTCTATGACATTGGGTGGTTCATCACTACCCAGAGGGTGGAGGACGGCAGCATCACCTACAAGGAGCCTCTGCCGACGGCGACTGCGCGAACTTTGCACGTGGCCATCGAAGGCCGGGTCAAGCTGGTCAAGGCCATGCTTGGCGAGTGACTCGTCGGCCCCGTTCCCCCGCGGGGCGCCTGGAGGAATGGGGCCTACGTGTGTCGGCCGCCTTCGGAGAGCCGTGGACCGCTCTAGCCGGGAAGTCCGAGGTCCTTCAAATATGTGAGGCGCGCATTGATTGCTGCCGAGAAGTGCCTCCAATCGAGGCTGTCCACCAGCTCGATGGGCTTGGGGTTCTCGGCCGAGGACGTGACGTAGCAGGCGGCGTCGTAGAGCTGCTCGGCCATGAGGCGCTCGCAGAAGATGCCGAACCGGTCCTGGTACGAAGTGCCGTGCCAGATCTCGTCAGCCGGCAGGGCGCCCTTCGCGGTCTTGACCGGCCTCCGGGACCCTTCCCCGTCCTGCATGATGAAGAAGTAGCCGAGCCAGGGCTTCTCCTTCGGAAACAGCTCGGCGAGGGCTGCGCGACGGAGGTCCACCGCGCTGCCCAGCGCTTCCTCGACCCGGTTGTTGTAGTTGTTGCCGTACGAGGGTCCGCCGAGCGCCTTCAGTTCGAAGGCTGCGACGAGTACGCCCTCATGTACAACCACGAGGTCCCACTGCTTCTGTGGCCGGTAGTAGCCGGGCAGCTCCAGCCCCTGGGACTTGCTGACGCGGATGCTCTCGGCCGGGTATCCGGCTTCCAGGAAGAATTTCGCCAAGAGGGCTGCGATCACGTCGAAGTGCTTGCCGCCGCGGACCGAGCCAGCCGTGCCGGCCCCAACCGCAGCCTTGATCGCTGACTGTTCGCTCTGCAGCTGCTTGGCGCCCCAGTACGCAGCTATTGCGTCCTCGAAGTCTTGGCGGGTGACCGGCAAGATCCGTTCCTCCTAGTCAGGCAGCTCGGTCAGTCCGTAGACGCGCAGGGCGGCCTCTGTAGCGGCCTTCACGTCGCGCTTGTCGAAGGCGTCCGCGAGGGCGACTCGGTCGCTCTCACGGATCGCTGCCGGGTCGGGCACGCGGATCTTGCGGAGGTACTGCGCCTGGAATCGGAGGGTTCCCCCACGCATCTTGACCGCGTACGCCTCCACGAACGCTTCCGCGACCTTAGACAACAGCAGACCACCGAGTACGCGCATGTCCCAGACGTCCGAGACGATGAAGTACAGGTTGTGGTGAGGGTACAGCGCGCCTTCATCAAGGACCGGATGGATCGTCAGCTTCATGTCCGGAAACAGCAGCTTGGGGCGCCGCGTCAGACGGTGGTCGACCTTGTCGATCGTCTTGTACCAGCGCTGAGGCTGCTTGACCGCGACGTACCGCTTGCGGAGCGCGGCTCCGTGCTCCTCGAAGTACGCAGCGAGCTTCGGGTAGGCAGTCAGGTCGACGAGGTCACCTTCGGATGTCCACGGGTTGACCAGGTAGGTGCCGTTCCAGTGCAAGGTGCCGCTGGTGGTGTCACGGACCATGGCCATGGGCAGCAGCCGGTCGGTCTCGACCAATGCGTCGTCGTCAGTGAGGAAGACCTTGTCGGCGCCGGTGGCGATGCCGATGCCGACGCGGGTCCCGGTCTCGGTGTCTTCCAGGAGCCGAAAGCGTTCGGTGAGTTCTTCGAGGAGGGCCAGCCTGGCTGGCGAGGCGGCCGGCCATGAGTCCTCGTCGGGGAACCAGTGCGGCATGCGGGCGGCCTGGAACGCCGGGGTGGTGATCGACTCCACCGCATCCTTCGCGTACCAGGTGGCGAAGTCGTCGGCTTGGACGCTGCCGAATGCCCGAGTGGTGTCTGCTGCCACTGCTTCGCCCTGGGGCCGGTTCGAGATGATTGTGATCGCCGGATAGGCCGAAACCTGATCCTCGAAGGCGTTCACGTCGTGCATGACCAGGGCCAGATCCATGCTGAAACGGCTGGTCACCAACTGTCGGAGGCGTCGACCGTACTGGTTTCGCATCCATCGGTCAGCGCAGATGAAGCCGAGTCGCCCGTCAGGGTTAAGACTTCGCAGCGCGACCTCGTAGAAGCCGACGTAGATGTCTGCCCTGCCGCCCATTGTGGAGCAGGCGCTGCGGTAGGCCAGCATCCGGTCGTCGGGAACGTCTTCGAGACGGATGTACGGAGGATTGCCAACCACGTAGTCGGCTCGGTGGTATGCATCGGGCTGGAGCAGGTAGTCACCTTGTTCAACCCACGCGGTTGCCACCTGGCGAGCTTCCTTGGCCTGCCACCCTTCGTCCCGCAGTTGCTTTTCGACCACTGCACGGCTCTGCTCCACGTTTTTGTCCAGCAGATCCAGCGCGTGGACGGCTGAGAGAGCATCTTCGAGGGGGCGATTGTGCGCGCGGCAGGAGGCGCTGATCCGCGATGCGACGGCCGTCAGGAAGGCGCCTGAGCCGCAGGCCGGCTCGACGAGCTTCAGGTCGCAGAGGTCCTTGTCTGCCGTGTACCCGAGGAGATCAAGGATCAGGTCGACCACCCAGCGTCGTGTGAAGACCTCGCCGTGCTCCACAGCCTCCGTGGGAAGGGCGGGGAGCGCGTGCAGGTCGGTATCAGAGAGCAGATGAGTGGCCACGCCTCGACCCTACTAGGGAGAAAACCGGCCACGGACTCTGTCCACGAACGAGTGGCGTTGGCGTCGAGCCACTCTGAGACAGGTCTTTCGATGGCTATTCACTGCTCTGCGAGCTGTCCTGCGCGTGACCCTGATCACCTATGGATCGAGGGCTGGCCGATTCGGCGAAAGCTCGCAAAACAACGCTCCGAGCCTCGTGGTTCTCCTACGATGCTTCCCTTTACATGCGGCGGTGGGACCGGGCAGATGGGGGCAGGAGCATGGCTGTGGTCGTAGAGCCTGTGGTGACTGAGGAGAAGCTACGGGAGCTGCTGGCGGAGGCATCGGAGCAAAGAGCTCTCGACTACAAAGAAACGCTCGACTTGTCCGAGCGGCGTGACCTGGTGGATATCGCCAAGGACGTTGCGGCTATGCAGGCCGAGCCCACTGGTGGGTACCTCGTCATCGGCGCTGACGATCACGGCACCCCTACCGGTCGGCTCTCTGAGGACCAGACTCGCGGCTTTGACGAGGCGACGCTGCGGCCTAAGTTGCAGAAGTACATCCAGACACTCACGATCCACACGGCAGCGCACTGTCTCGACGGGAAGTGGCTCGTTCTGCTCTACGTCGCCCCCAGCGCCGATGGATGTTGCGTCTTCCAGGTCGAAGGCACCTATCAGGACGGCAAGAAGCAGGTCACCGTCTTCCGAGCTGGTGATGTCTTCGTGCGGCACGGCACTTCCAGTGAGCGGTGGAAGCAGAGTGACGTGGTCGGCGTGTGGCAGCGGGCCATTGCGCTGCGCAAGGAGACCTGGCGGCGGGAGCTGCGTCAGGAACTCGAAGCCCAGGGAGCCATTGGAGAGGCTGCCCAGCACGTACGTCAACGATCGGTTTCGGCTCTCACCTGGCAGCTGGACCAGGAAGTGTTCGACGCCGCGGTGCTGGAGTACCTGCGCGCCGAGGACGACATCCCGCTTCGACAGTTCTTGCTGTCTGCCCCGGCTCAGGCCCGCGAGCTTCTCACCACCATGCCTGAAGACCTACCCACCTTGCTGAACCGCGTGGCCAGCTTCACGGCTTTGAGCCTCGTCCATGAGCGAGCGCAGTGGGTCGCCAAGGGCACGGACTCCTTGCTCTCCATCTACAACCTTGGCAACGAGCTTCCCGGATCCGCCCAAGAATCCCTCACCGGGCCGCGACTGTGGTTGTCCGTGCTGGAGCGGGTCTACGGGCTTGGCGGTCTTGCCGTTCGGCTTCAAGACTGGCCAGCGGTCCGCGTGCTCGCCGACCGACGGGGAACCGATCAAGGATTCGACTGGTTCGGCAGTTGGCTTCGGCACGGGCTGACGACGGCTTCCCGCGCCGGCCTACTCGCCTCCGGCGCTTCACACAGCTCGGGACTGATCGCGGCAGCCCACAACACGGTCCGGGAGGTGCCAGCCCTGCATCCTGACGCCTCACCTGACGACGACGCCGTACTCAACAGCCTGTGCCAGTTCGATGCGCTCGGCGCGCTGGTCGTCATGGGGGTAGCGGGTAGAGCGGCAACCCGCGACTTCTATACCAATTTCGCCCGGTACATGACACGGCGCACCGAGCCTGCGCTGGTGGCTATCACAAGCGACGCTGGTATGCGCCAGACGCTCTTCGAAGGCAGTCCGCAGCTGCTGGAGGAGAGCCTGAAGCTCCTGGTTCGCATGGCTGACCAGGAAGGCTTCAGCTTCAACGGATGGACTGGGGTCAGCGATCCGCATCTGCAAGAACTCGTGTACGACTGAGCAGTCCAGCGGAGCCGATCGGGCCATGCTTTCGGCAGATGACTAGGGCCAGAGTGGGGCCGCAGAGGGTGTCGATTGAGTCTTCGTGGCACGGGCTCTCCTGCCCGGATCGAGCCCGGTCGGATCCGCCGGTGCTTACGCGGCGAGCGTTGGGTTGCCCTGCGGTCGTGGGCCCGGGCTCGACACTGTGACCGGTTCGACGGGACGGGCGCTATAGCCCGTCCGCCCAGGTCCGCAGCCGTCCGCGCGGTAACTGAGACCAAAACTGAGACCACACACGTCGAATGGGGCCCCCCGACACCAGGGGGGGCCCGGCGCACAGGCCCCGGGTGGGGCAGGGGGGGGGTGAGCGTATGTGAAAAGGGAGGGGGGGT
>NZ_JBHYKM010000067.1:39595-42121 GCF_042741435.1 Streptomyces sp. NPDC058955
GCCCCACTGCAAGCAGTGGGGCCCTTCGACAACGTGCCCGGTGAGGCACTGGCGGAGGATACGAGATTCGAACTCGTGAGGGGTTGCCCCCAACACGCTTTCCAAGCGTGCGCCCTAGGCCTCTAGGCGAATCCTCCGTGGAGAACATTACATGACCGCGGAGGGTGCTCGCGAACGTCGTCGGGGACGGTCGGACGCAGGTGGGGGAGGGGGTCCGGCGCGGGGCGCGGATCGGGTAGGCTGGGCGGAGCCCCTCACGCGGCGCTATCTGACTGAACTCCCCCAGGGCCGGAAGGCAGCAAGGGTAGGTCGGCTCTGGCGGGTGCGTGGGGGGCGCTTGCGTTTCCGGAGACCTGGAGACGAATCCCGCGGCCAGAGGCACAGAGGCAGGGCCAGAGGCAGGGGCGGGGGCAGGGGCTCGCCGGCCAGCCCCACGGCCGAGCCTGAGATCGAGGTCCGCGGTCGAGGTCCGCGGTCGAGATCCCCGGCCGAGCCCCCCGGCCGAAACCCCCGGCCGAAACCTCCGGCCGAGCCCCCCGACCACCGCCCGGCGGCTGTTTTTCCCGGGTTGTCGGCGTGCGCCTATAACCTCGTATACGTGTCGTCTCTCGCGCTGTACCGCCGCTATCGCCCCGAGTCCTTCGCCGAGGTCATCGGGCAGGAGCATGTCACCGACCCGTTGCAGCAGGCCCTGCGGAACAACCGGGTCAATCACGCGTACCTGTTCAGCGGACCGCGCGGCTGCGGCAAGACGACCAGCGCGCGGATCCTGGCCCGCTGTCTGAACTGTGAGCAGGGGCCCACGCCCACGCCCTGCGGCGAGTGCCAGTCCTGCCGGGACCTGGCGCGGAACGGGCCGGGGTCGATCGACGTCATCGAGATCGACGCCGCCTCGCACGGTGGTGTGGACGATGCCCGTGACCTGCGCGAGAAGGCGTTCTTCGGGCCCGCCTCCAGCCGGTACAAGATCTACATCATCGACGAGGCCCACATGGTCACCCCGGCGGGCTTCAACGCCCTGCTGAAGGTGGTCGAGGAGCCGCCGGAGCACCTCAAGTTCATCTTCGCGACGACCGAGCCCGAGAAGGTCATCGGGACGATCCGGTCCCGGACGCACCACTACCCCTTCCGGCTGGTGCCGCCGGGGACGCTGCGGGACTACCTCGGCGACGTGTGCGGGCGCGAGGGGATCCCCGTCGACGACGGCGTGCTGCCGCTCGTCGTGCGCGCCGGCGCCGGGTCCGTGCGTGACTCGATGTCCGTGATGGACCAGCTCCTCGCCGGTGCCGGCGAGGACGGTGTGACGTACGCCATGGCGACCTCGCTCCTCGGTTATACGGACAGCTCGCTGCTCGACTCCGTGGTGGACGCCTTCGCCGCGGGCGACGGCGCCGCGGCCTTCGAGGTCGTCGACCGGATCATCGAGGGCGGCAACGACCCCCGCCGGTTCGTCTCCGACCTGCTGGAGCGGCTGCGGGACCTGGTGATCCTGGCCGCCGTGCCGGACGCCGCCGAGAAGGGGCTCATCGACGCGCCCGCCGACGTGGTCGAGCGGATGCAGGCGCAGGCGTCGGTGTTCGGCGCCGCCGAGCTGAGCCGCGCCGCCGACCTCGTCAACGAGGGGCTGACCGAGATGCGCGGCGCCACCTCGCCGCGCCTCCAGTTGGAGCTGATCTGCGCGCGCGTGCTGCTGCCCGCCGCGTTCGACGACGAGCGGTCCCTGCTCGCGCGCCTCGACCGGCTGGAGCGCGGCGCCGCCGCGCCGCCGGCCGCCGCGCCCGTCTTCACGCCGGCCCCGGTCGCCGTGCCGCCGATGGGGTACGTCCCCGGCCCCGAGGCCCACACGCCGATGGCCCCGCCGCCGCCTCCGCAGCAGGCCGCCCCCGCGCCCGCGCCCGTGCAGGCCCAGGCCCCGGCGCAGCCGGAGGCCGCGCGGCCCGGTGCCTGGCCCGGGGCCGCGCGCCCGGGCGGCTGGCCGACCGCCGCGCCCGCCCCCGTACAGCCCCAGTCCGCGCCGCAGTCGCCGTCCCCCGCGCCGCCGCAGGCGCAGCCCGCCGGGCAGGCTCCGGCCGGGGACATGGCGGCCGGGGCCGCCCAGGTGCGGAACATGTGGCCGTCCATCCTCGAAGCGGTCAAGAACCGGCGCCGCTTCACCTGGATCCTGCTGAGCCAGAACGCGCAGGTGGCCGGGTTCGACGGCACCACGCTCCAGCTCGGCTTCCTCAACGCCGGCGCGCGGGACAACTTCGCGAGCAGCGGCAGCGAGGACGTCCTCAAGGCCGCGCTCGCCGAGCAGTTCAACGTGCACTGGAAGGTCGAGGCGATCGTCGACCCGTCGGGCGGCTCCGCGCCCCCGCCGGGTGCCGGGAACTTCTCCGGCGGCGGGAACTTCTCCGGTGGCGGAGGAGGCGGAGCCGGTGGCTTCGGTGGCGGAGGCGGTTTCGGCGGAGGCGGTGGCCGGCCCCCCGCCCCGCCCGCGCCCGCCCCCGCCGCGGCGCCCGCCCCCCCCCGGGGCCCCCCCCCCGC
>NZ_JBHYKM010000068.1:0-33147 GCF_042741435.1 Streptomyces sp. NPDC058955
GGGCCCTGCCCCGCGCCCGGACGGCTGCTCATCGCCCTCGGAGTGGACCGGAACTGAGCGCCTGACTCTCGCCCCGCGACCGTCAGGCCCCATTCCGGCGCACCACCCACTCCGAGGACGTACCCACACCCATGCACGCCCCCCTGCCCCTGCACGCCCCCGTACCCCCGCACGCGCCCCTGTCGCCGTACGCGCCCCTGTCGCCGTACGCGCCCGCGCGTCCCCATCCGACCGTCGGCAACACGCCCGTGCTGTGGACCGACGACGGCTACTGGGCCAAGCTCGAAGGCTTCAACGCCGGCGGGATCAAGGACCGCCCGGCGCTCCACATGGTCGAGGAGGCCCGCCGCCGCGGCGATCTGCGGCCCGGCGCCCCCATCGTCGAGTCGACCTCCGGCACCCTCGGCCTCGGGCTCGCCCTCGCCGGGGTGCTCCACGGCCACCCCGTGCACGTCGTCACCGACCCCGGCCTGGAGCCCATCGTCGAGCGGATGCTCGTCGCCCACGGCGCCACCGTGCACGTCGTCACCGAACCCCACCCGCACGGCGGCTGGCAGCAGGCCCGCAAGGACCGGGTCGCCGACCTCCTCGCCCGCCTCGACGGCGCCTGGTGGCCCGACCAGTACGGGAACCCCGACAACCCCGCCGCCTACGCCGGGCTCGCCGCCGAACTGTCCGGGCAGCTCGACCGGATCGACGTCCTCGTCTGCGCGGTCGGCACCGGCGGCCACTCGGCCGGCATCGCCCGCGCGCTGCGCGCCACCAGCAGCCCGGCCCTGGAGCTCGTCGGCGTCGACTCGATCCGCTCCACCGTCTTCGGCCTGCCCGCCGGGGACCGGCTGATGCGCGGCCTCGGCTCCTCCATCCATCCGGCCAACGTCGACCACGCCGCCTTCGACGAGGTCCACTGGGTGGCCCCGGCGGAGGCGGTCCGCTCCGCCCGGCGGCTCGCCGCCCGCCAGTACGCCACCGGCGGCTGGAGCGTCGGCGCGGTCGCCCTGGTGGCCGGCTGGCTCGCCCGCACGCGCCCGCGTGGCACCCGCATCGCGGCCGTCTTCCCCGACGGACCCCAGCGCTACTTCGACACCGTCTTCAACGACGCCTACTGCGCCGCCCACGGCCTCCTCGACGGACCCGTACGGGACGAACCGGCCGCGTACGAGGGGCCCGAGGGGATCGAGGGCTGGACCCGGCGGGTCCTGGACCGGCGGGCGGGTGCGGCGCGTTGAGCACCACGAGCACCGCCGCCGCCGCGCCCCGGGGCGGCCTCTGGAAGCGGAGCCGCACCTTCGGTCCGGCCGTCCGGCTCCTCTTCCTCAACCAGCTCACCATCAACCTCGGCTTCTACATGCTGATGCCCTACCTGGCCGCCCACCTGTCCGACGGGCTCGGCATGGCGGCCTGGACGGTCGGGCTCGTCCTCGGCGTCCGGAACCTCTCCCAGCAGGGCATGTTCCTCGTCGGCGGGGCGCTCGCCGACCGGTTCGGCTTCAAGCCGCTCATCGTCGCGGGCTGCGCGCTGCGGACCCTCGGCTTCGGCGGGCTCGCCCTCGCCCAGTCGCTGCCCGTGCTGATCGCCGCCTCGCTCGCCACCGGCCTCGCCGGCGCCCTCTTCAACCCGGCCGTCCGCGCGTGCCTGGCGGCGGAGGCGGGCGAGGAGCGCCGGGTGGAGGCGTTCGCCCTGTTCAACGCCTACTACCAGGCCGGCATCCTGCTCGGGCCGCTGGTCGGGGTGGCGCTCACCGGGGTGTCGTTCCGGCTGACGTGCGTGGTCGCCGCCCTGCTCTTCCTGGGGCTGACCCTGGTCCAGCTGCGGCACCTGCCGGTCTCGGCGGGCGGCGGACGGCCGGAGCGGAAGGAGCCCGGGGCCCGCGGCCCGTTCCGTACCGTCCTCGGCAACCGGGTCTTCTGGCTCTTCTCGCTCGCCATGACCGGCTCGTACGTGCTGTCCTTCCAGGTCTATCTGGCGCTGCCGCTCGCGGCGGGCGGCACCGGCGTCACCACCGCGCTCTTCGTCGTCTCCGCGCTCGTCGCGCTCGCCGGGCAGCTGCGGATCACCGCCTGGTGCGCGGCTCGGCTCGGCCGCGAGCGGAGCCTCGTCGTCGGGCTCGCGCTGATGGGCGGCGCGTTCCTGCTGCCGGCGGCGCTCGGCCGGGGCGCACCGGCGCTGCTGCTGTGCGCGGCGGTCCTCGCGGTGGCGAACGCGGTGCTCTACCCGTACGAGATGGACACCGTCGTCGCGCTCTCCGGGGGCCGCTGGGTGGCCACCCACTACGGGCTCTACAACACCGTCTGCGGGATCGGGATCACGCTGGGGAACCTCGGCACCGGCGTGCTCCTCGACGTCACGGGATGGACGGCGGTGCCGTGGCTGGCGCTCTGCGCCGTCGGCCTGGGCTGCGCGGCGGCGGTCGCGGCGCTCGGGCGGGGCGGACGGCTGCGGACGGCCGCGGAGGAGTAGCGGAGGAACCGGGGCGGGTACGGGCTCCGCCCGCCGACGGACCCGCCCCCCCCCCGCGGGGGGGCCGCGGCCCCCCCCCCGTACGGGGTGGACGGGGATCAGGGCAGGACGTGGTCGGCGTTCAGCACCGTGCCGCGCTCGGGGCGGTACAGGTCGAAGCCCCGGGTGTCGCACTGGAGGCCGCCGTTGATGCAGTGGTCGACCAGGGCCTTGAGGGTGCGCTCCTCCCACGCGTTGAAGAAGTCGTAGTGGAAGGAGAAGCCGCGGCCGCTGGCCAGGCGGACCCGGCTCATGTCGCCGTTGACCGGCCACGCCATCTTGAACTCGATCATCGGCAGGGCGACCGGGTGGGAGGCCGGGCACATGTTGTCGTTGGTGCCGGGCTTCACGACCGGGTAGGCCATGTGGCTCTTGTGGTCGGGGGTGTCGAGGTGGAGCCCGTTCCAGCAACTGGGCGCCTGCATGCGCAGGTTGAGCTGGACGTCGGGCCGGCTCGGACAGCTCGCCGGGAAGTCGGTGTTGAAGAAGCTGTCACCGCATTCCCAGCCCTCGACGAAGCCCTTGTGGGCGCGGAACTCCTGCTCGGTCTGCGTCGGGTCGCCGACGACGAAGCGAAGCCCCTTGGGGAAGGGACGCACGCTGCGGTAGTCGGTGACGCCGGCCTTGTAGTAGATGACCTGCGGGCCGACGGGCAGGATCTTCTGGTCGCCGTTGTACAGCGAGGGCATCCAGTAGGCGGAGGCGTCCGCGGGCGCCTTGCAGGTGGTGGCGCCTCCGTAGAGGGAGGCGGTGGTGCTGGCGGCGTTGGTCGAGGTGTTGCCCATGAACGTGTGGTCGTGGGACTTGCCGAACTGGCCGGGGTAGACGATCGGGTCGTCCGGCGCGGTGTGGGTGACGGCGCAGCCGGCCTGGAACTCGTGGTGGTAGGCCGGGGGCGGGGTCTCCGTGGACGGGGTGACGCCGGTGACCGGCGGGTTCGCGGGGATGTATCCGTCCCCGTCGGCGTCGTCGCCCGACGCCTGGGTGGAGGCGGCCATCTGGTGGCCGACGTGGTTCGCGGCCGCGGCGACGGCGGGCGGGATGCCGTCGTCCGGGTCGGTGGCCTGGGCCATCGTGCCGATGCCGAGGGCGCCGGCGATGAGGGCCGTACTGACGAGGAGTACGGAGAGCCGCTTCGGACTCGATCTCATGGGGATCTCCTCAGTGGGGTGGGAGGAAGGGTGGTGCGGGCCGGTCAGCTGTAGACGCCGAACTCGTGGAGGGAGTAGCCCCAGCCGGTGCCGCGTGCGGTCAGGTGCAGGCGGACGTGGCGGGCGGTGGCCGCTGCCTCGATCGTGTCGATGTCACCGTTGCCGGCGGTCTGGGTGTGGATCGTGCGCCAGTTCTGGCCGTCGTCGGAGACCTGGACCTCGTAGGCGCGGGCGTAGGCCGGGTCCCAGACGAGCTGGAGGCGGGAGAAGGCGCGGACGGAGCCGAGGTCGACCTGGATCCACTGCGGGTCGGCCCAGTCGCTGGCCCAGCGGGTGTTCGGGTTGCCGTCGGTGGCGTTGCCGGCCGGGCAGGGGCAGTCGCCGTAGGACGCCTGGAAGGAGGAGGCGGTGGTGGTGCGGCCCTGCGCGAGGTTGGTGCCGGCGACCGGCGGGGCGACGACCTTCATCGACCTGGTCTCGATGCCGGCGTTGCCGCGGCCGTCCTCGGCCTGGACGTACACCTTCCACACGCCGAGCTTCTCGGGGGCGGTCACGGTGAGGGAGCCGTCGGCGTTGCGCCGGTGCGGGGTCTCCAGGAGGCGCTTGTCGCCGTTGGCGTAATTGCCGCTGAGGAAGACCTTGGTGGTGACGGCGTCGCCGTCGGGGTCGCGGACGTCGGCGCGGATCGTGAACTCGCCGCCGGCCGGGGCGGATCCGGACGGGGTGACGGTCATGTTCGAGATGACGGGCGGGGTGTTGTCGCCGGCGGTGCCGCCCGTGTACGCCTTCTTCAGGGCGTAGTAGGAGAGCCGCTTGAGACCGTCGGGCAGGAGGTTGAACCAGACGCCGCCGAAGTCGTGCTCGGTGCCGTAGTGGAAGACGGTGGCGCCGAGCGCGACGCCCTGGTGGCCGGTGACGCAGTTCCAGGCGCGGGTGTAGCCCTCGGCCTTCTGCACGTCGGTGGGCTCCTCGGCGACGCCGTTGGCGTCCTTCGGGGTCTCCCACTCCCCCGCCGGGCCGGTCTCGGTGATGAGGTACGGCTTGGTGTAGCCGCCCTGTTCCCAGTCCTCGCGGACGCCGCACATGTCGCCGTAGGCGTTCATCGCGTACAGGTCGAGGTCGGGGGCGTTGCGCTTGTAGTAGGGCCAGGCGCCGGTCCACGCGTCCGTCGAGGTGACGGGGTGGTCGGGGTCGATGGTGTGGATCTTCTTTGCGACGTCGTTGACGAAGCTCGTGTAGGCGTTGCGCTGGGCTTCGAGCTCGGTGCCGGAGTAGCAGTTCTGGAGGCCGAGCACGGACTCGTTGCCGACGTTCCACATGAGGGTCGCCGGGTGGGACTTGTACTCCTGGACCCACTTCGCGAACTCGTTCAGCATGGTCGTCTTGTACGTGGTGTCGGTGACGTAGTTGGCGCAGCCGCCGGAGCCGGGGCCGCCGCCGGGCTGGAGCCAGAAGCCGTTCATGACGCGGATGCCCTGGGCGGCGGCGGCGTCGAGGAGCGGCTTGGTGGAGCCGTCGGTGCCCCAGGTGCGGATGGTGTTGACGCCCAGCGACTTCACGTCGGGCATGTAGCGCCCGGCGTCGGCGACGGCCGGGCCCCAGGTGACGCCCTTCACGGTGTAGGGCTGTCCGCCGACGGTCAGCTGCCAGTTCCCCTGGCTCCCGGTGACGCGGACGGCGCCGCCGGACTGGGGCGGGGTGCCGCCCTCCTCGCCGTACACCTGGAACTCCCAGAGGGAGAGGCCGTATCCGCCGGCCCGGGTGACGCCCTGGAGGCGGACGTGGCGGCCGGTGCCGGAGACGGCGATCTCGTCGGTGCCGCCGTCGGAGCCGGTCACGGACTTCACGGTCCGCCAGTCCGTGCCGTTGTCGGAGAGCTGGATGTCGTACGCGGTGGCGTGGGCGGCCTCCCAGTTCAGCACGATCCGGCTGACGGTGGCGGTGCGGCCGAGGTCGACCTGGATCCACTGGCCGTCGGTCCACTGGCTGGCCCAGCGGGTGCCGGGGTCGCCGTCGACGGCGGCGGAGGCGGGGAAGCCGGCGCCCTCGGTGGACGAGGCGGTGGCCGTCCTGCCCTGGGAGAGCAGGTTCTCGGCGGCGGAGGCGGGGGCGGCGGTGAGCGCGGTCAGCGAGCCGGCGAGCAGGGCGCCGAGCGAGACGATCGAGCCGGCGGTGCGGGTGCGGGGGCGGATCGGCCGGACCGGTCCGGCGGTGGTGTGCGCGGGCATGACGGCTCCCTTACGGGCGCGAGGGGGAAGAGGATGTGCCTTCCGGGCGGCGCAGCGGGACGGATCGCCGCCCGGAAGGGGTGGGAGGACCGGGGCGTGGCGGCGGGCGCCGCGCCCCGGCGGGCCGTCAGGGGAAGCTGACGACGGTGGAGGGCACGGTCGAGGTGCCGGCGGGGATGGTGGACGCCCCGGTGTCGTTGATGACGTGGTTGTAGTGGCCCATGCCGCCGAGGGAGACCACCAGGAGGCTGTGGAACTTCACCCCGGGCTTGACGGGCGCCTTGAAGCCGTGGTCCTGGACGATCGTCGGGTCCACGTTGTAGTTGCAGTAGCTGCCGAGTCCCCACGCCTCGTGGGTGTTCACCGAGTCGTCGACGCGGTAGGCGGCGTAGCCCTTGGTGGCGCCGTTCTGGATGGCGGCCTGGTCGGGGGCGTCGTACGCCTTCTCGTTCTGGTAGAAGATGGTGCGGCCGCGCTCGCCGTACCACTCGACGTCGTACTTGTTGAAGTGCTCGACGAAGAGGCCGGTGGCGAGGACGTCGTCGCCGTGGACGCGGACGCCGTAGTCGGCGCGGTTGGTCTCCCAGCCGACGCCGTCACCGTGGTCGGCGCGCCAGACCCAGGTGTGGTCGACGATGACGTCGTCGCTGTTGACGACCATGCTGGTGGTGGCCTTGCCGGGGCCGGCGCCGCCGATGCGGATGTAGACGTCCTGGACGGTCGTCGGGTTGGCGGCGTGGTCGGTGGCGGAGTTCTGCGGGCCGAGCTCCAGCAGGACCGGGGAGTTGACCGGTCCGGCGTCGACGAGGAAGCCGGCGAGGCGGACGCCGTCGACGTCGGCGACCTTCATGGCGGCGACGCCGTTGTCCGGGATGATCGTGGCGAGGCCGAGGCCGAGCACGATGGTGTTCGCGCGGTTGATCTCGATCGGCCGGTCGACGTGGTAGACGCCGGGCGTGAAGAGCAGGTGCAGGCCCTGCTGGACGGCCTGGTTCATGGTCGCGGCGGTGGTGCCGGGTTTGACGACGTAGAACCGGGTCAGCGGGATCTTCTCGCCCTGCGGGGTGCCGTTGGCCCAGGTGGTGCCGCGGGCGTTGGTCCGCTTGGCCGGGGAGAAGACCTTGTACTGGTTGTCCTCCCAGATCAGGTACGGCTTCTCGCGCGAGATCGGGGTGGTGTCCAGGGTGGTGTAGCGCGGCTCGGGGAAGGAGGTCGCGGGCGCGCCCTCGGTACCGGAGAAGGTCTGGTTCCAGACGCTGTTGGACCAGCCGCCGATCGTGCTGTCGCGGGTGTACCACTGCTGCTGCGAGTAGTTGCCGACCTGGCCGTCGATCTTGGAGTCGGCGATGTAGCCGCCGGAGGCCCAGCCGTAGCCGTTCGGGGCGAGGTTGAGGCCGCCCTTGACGTGCATGCGGCGGAAGGAGGACGCCTGGGAGACGGCCCACCGGTCCGTGCCGTTGACCGGGTTGAGGGCGAGGCCCTCGGCGCCGCGCCAGAAGTTCTGGGTGGCGTTGCCGTTGAACCAGCCGGCGTCGACGGTGACGTCGCCGTTGATGGTGGTGTCGTCGGGGCGGACGCCGAGGCCGGCGATCTGGGTGTAGAAGCCGAGCTGGGCGTTGAGGCCGTTGTACGTGCCGGGCTTGAGGAGGAAGGCGTGGCGGCCCGCGCCGAACTGGGCGGACTCCTGCTCCTGGAAGACGGCGTCCAGCTTGGCCTGGAGGCCGGGCGTGGACGGGTCGTAGACGTGCACGTTGGGGCCGAGGTCGCCGCCGCCGGGCAGCGTCGGGCCGGTGCCGTCGGTGGAGCCGTACACCTGGAACTCCCAGAGGGAGTAGCCGTATCCGGTGCCCCGGGCGAGGCCGTTCATGCGGACGTAGCGGCCGGAGCCGGAGAGGGCGACCTCGTCGGTCCCGCCGTCGCCCGCGGTGACGGCGGTGACGGTGCGCCAGCTGGCGCCGTCGTCGGACGCCTGGATCTCGTAGCTCCTGCCGTAGGCGGCCTCCCAGGTGAGGACGGCCCTGCTGAGCTGCCGGCTGGCACCGAGGTCGACCTGGAGCCACTGGGGGTCGGCCCACTGGCTGGCCCAGCGGGTGCCGAGGTCGCCGTCGACGGCGGCGGAGGCGGGGAAGACGGCGCCTTCGATGGTGGAGGCGGTGGCCGTCCTGCCCTGGGAGAGCAGGGTCTCGGCGGCCTGGGCCGCGGTCGTGGGGACGACCGCGAGCAGGGTGCCGGCCAGGGCGGCGACGAGGGCGCCGGCCGTGGAGCGGCGGAGTGTGGGGGTGGGGCGCCGGCGAGCCGGCGGGGACCCAACGGGGGACATAAGTCTCCTCGGTGAAACGTGGCGGACACGTGGGAGAGCGCTCTCCCGAAACCTTGCACGGGCCCGGAGTTGACGGTCAAGCCATACGACACGGCTTTTCTTTTGACTTGCATTAAGCATCGATCACGAGGGCGGGCCGGAGCGCGCGGACGTGCCGACCACCGGACGGACCGCACCGATAAAGTGCGTGGATGGGGAATCGAGGACCCACCCTGGAGGACGTCGCGCGCGAGGCGGGGGTGTCGCGCGCGACCGCGTCCCGGGTGGTCAACGGCGTGCGGAACGTGGCTCCGGAGATCCAGCGGGCGGTGCGCGAGGCCATCGCCCGCACCGGGTACGCGCCGAATCAGGCCGCCCGCTCCCTGGTGACCCGGCGCACCGGCGCCGTCGCCCTGGTGCTGTCGGCCACGGGCGGCTCGTTCACCGCCCGGCTCTTCTCCGACCCCTTCTTCGGACGGGTCGTCGACGGCGTCCTCCCGGTGCTCCGCGAGCGCGCCGTGCAGCCCGTGCTGCTGGTCGCGGAGTCCGAGCCGGCCCGGGCGCAGCTGGTCGACTACCTGCGGCGCGGCGGGGCCGACGGCGCGCTGGTGGTGCCGCTCGACGAGGACGACCCGCTGCCCGGGATGCTCGTCGCGGCCGGACTCCCGACGGTGCTCTTCGGCAGCCCCGGCGCCGGCGTCGGCTACGGCTGGGTGGACCTGGACAACGCGGCGGGCGCCCGGCTGGCCGCCGACCGCCTGTGGGCGTCCGGGCGGCGGCGCCCCGCGACGATCGCGGCGCCCGTGACGGCCCCGGCCGCGCGCGCCCGCCTCGACGGCTTCACGGCGGCGCTCGCGGCCCGGGGCGTGACCGACGTGCCGGTCGAGCACGGGCTCTTCACCGAGGAGAGCGGCCGGGAGGCGATGGCCCGGCTGTGGCGGCGCGACCCGGGGATCGACGGGGTGTTCGCGGCGAACGACCTGATGGCGCGGGGCGCCTGCCGCTTCCTCGCGGAGCGGGGCGTGGCGGTCCCCGAGCGGGTGGCGGTGATCGGCTTCGACGACTCGGTGGCGGCCCGGGCGTCCGCTCCCCCGCTGACGACCGTGCGGCAGCCGGTGGAGGAGATGGCCTCGGCGATGACCCGGCTGCTCCTGGCCCGCCTGGACCCGGGCACGCGGGAGACCGGTTCGAGGGTCTTCGAACCGGTCCTGGTCGTACGGGAGTCGGCCTGACCCGGGAGGGCCGGGCAGGCCCGGAAGACCGCCCCCCTGACGGCAGGGGCGGCCTTCCGGGCGGTCGGGGGTGCCGGTCGGTCAGCCGCGCAGGTCGCGGTGGGCGCGGATGAGTTCCGCGTAGCGGCGGCCGCTGGTCTTCAGGGTGCGCTTCTGGGTGGCGTAGTCGACGTGGACGAGGCCGAAGCGCTTGTCGTAGCCGTAGGCCCACTCGAAGTTGTCCAGGAGCGACCAGGCGTAGTAGCCGGCGAGCGGGGCGCCCTTGCGGACGGCACTCGCGCAGGCGGCGAGGTGCTGCTCCAGGTAGCGGGTGCGGTCGGGGTCGTGGACGGCGCCGTCGGGGCCGGTGGTGTCGGGGAAGGCGGAGCCGTTCTCGGTGACGTACAGCTCGCGGACGCCGTACTCCTCGGTGAGCCGCAGCAGCAGGCTCTCCAGGCCCGCCGCCTCGATCTGCCAGTCCATGCCGGTGCGTGGCACGTCGGGGAGGCGGACCTCGCGGGCGTACGGGACGGGGCCCTCCGGGTCGTCCTCGACGGTCACCGGGAAGTAGTAGTTGAGGCCGTGCCAGTCGAGCGGGGCGGCGATCGTCTCCAGGTCGCCGGGCCGCTCCGGGAGTTCGACGCCGTACAGCTCGCGCATGTCCGCGGGGAAGCCGCGGCCGTACACCGGGTCGAGCCACCAGCGGTTGCCGTGGCCGTCCATGCGGCGGGCCGCGGCGAGGTCCTCAGGGCGGCTGGAGGCGGGCTCGACGGTGGAGTGGTTCGTGACGAGGCCGACGCGGGCGCCGGGCGCGGCGGCCCGGATGGCGGCGGTGGCGAGGCCGTGCCCGAGGAGCAGGTGGTACGAGGCGCGAACGGCGGCCGTCAGGTCGGTGAGGCCCGGCGCCATCCGGCCCTCCAGGTGGCCGATCCAGGCGGAGCAGAGCGGTTCGTTGAGGGTGGCCCAGCGGGTGACGCGGTCGCCGAGGCGGTCGGCGACGACGGAGGCGTAGGCGGCGAGGTGCTCGGCGGTCTCGCGGGAGGTCCAGCCGCCCCGGTCCTGGAGGGCCTGCGGCAGGTCCCAGTGGTAGAGGGTGACGTTCGGGGTGATGCCGGCGTCGAGGAGGGCGTCGACGAGCCGGTCGTAGAAGTCGAGTCCGGCGGCGTTGACGGGGCCGTCGCCGCCGGGGACGACCCGGGGCCAGGCGATCGACATCCGGTAGGCGTCGGTGCCGAGCTCCTTCATCAGGGCGATGTCCTCGGGCCAGCGGTGGTAGTGGTCGCAGGCCGTGTCGCCGGTGTCGCCGTTGTCGATCGCGCCGGGGACGCGGGAGAAGGTGTCCCAGATGGAGGGGGCGCGGCCGTCCTCGGCGACGGCGCCCTCGATCTGGTAGGCGGAGGTCGCCGTGCCCCAGGCGAAGGAGGGCGGGAAGGCCGCCAGGTCGATCGGGGCGGCGGTGGGGTCGGACACGGGGTGCCTTTCTGCGGTGCGGGGTCGGGGACCGGACTGGTCGTGGCGCCGGGGAGTCGTCACTTGACCGCACCCGCGGTGAGGCCTGCGACGAGGTAGCGCTGGAGGAGGAGGAACCCGGCGACGACGGGGACGCTCACCACGAGGGAGGCGGCCATCACCTGGTTCCAGTAGACGTCGTTCTGGGTCGCGTAGCCCTGGAGGCCGACGGCGAGCGTGCGGGTGGTGTCGTTGGTCATGACGGAGGCGAAGAGGACCTCGCCCCAGGCGGTCATGAAGGCGTAGACGGCGACGGCGACGATGCCGGGCCGGGCGGCGGGCACGATGACGCGGAACAGCGCGCGGATCGGGCCGCAGCCGTCCACCTTGGCCGCCTCGTCCAGCTCGCGCGGGATCGAGTCGAAGTAGCCGGTGAGCATCCAGATGGAGAAGGGCAGCGAGAAGGTCAGATAGGTGAGGACCAGGCCCTCGCGGGAGCCGAAGAGGGCGATCCCGGTGGCGTTGCCGATGTTGACGTAGATGAGGAAGAGCGGCAGCAGGAAGAGGATGCCGGGGAACATCTGCGTCGACAGGACGGTGACGGTGAAGACCCGCTTGCCGCGGAAGGTGTAGCGGCTGACGGCGTACGCGGCGAAGATCGCGACGGCCACGGAGAGGACGGTGGCGGCGCCGGAGACGACGAGCGAGTTCACGAAGTAGTCGGCGAGCGGCACCGTGTCCCAGATGTCCGCGTACGGGCGCAGGGTGAGCCCGGACGGGATCCACTCGAACTTCCCGGAGACGTCCTCCAGCGGCTTCAGCGAGCTGGACACCATCACGTACACGGGCAGCAGGACGAAGCCGGTGAGGAGGGCGAGGACGATCCGCCGGGTCCACAGGAAGGAGCGGGGCGGGGCCATCGGGGAGCGCGGCCGGGCCGCGCGCGCGGCGGCGGTGTCAGACATCGGAGGTCTTCCTTCCGCGGGTGGTGAGCAGGAGGTAGACGCCCGTGACGAGGAGGAGGAAGAGCAGCAGGAGCACGGACATGGCCGAGCCGGTGCCGAAGTTCCAGGTCTGGAAGGACGACTGGTAGATGTGGAGCGAGATGAGGTCCGCCGCTTCGGGGGCCGCCTCGCCGAAGAGGACGAACGGCGTGTTGAAGTCGTTGAAGGTCCACAGGAAGAGGACCAGGACGAGGACCTGGTTGACGGAGCGCAGGGACGGCAGGGTGATGTGCCGGATCTGCTTCCAGACGCCGGCGCCGTCGAGGGCGGCGGCCTCGTACATGTCGCGGGGGATGTTCTGGAGTCCGGCCATGACGGTGAGGAAGGCGAACGGCCAGCCCTTCCAGACGGAGACGGCGAGCAGGGCCCAGAAACTGTTGTCGCCGATGAGCCAGAAGGCGGGGCTGTCGCCGATGCCGAGCTGGTCGTGGAGGACGTGGTTGATCAGGCCGTTGTCGCGCTGGAACATGAACGCCCAGGTGATGACGGCGGCGTAGACGGGCAGCGCGTACGGGACGAGGAAGAGGGTGCGCAGGAAGCCCCGGCCGCGGAAGTTCTCCTGGAGGAGGATCGCGGCGGCCGTGCCCAGCAGCCAGCACAGGCCGACGGAGAGCAGGGTGAACTGGCAGGTGGTGAGGAAGGACTTGAGCAGCGACTGTCCGACGGCCCCGTCGAAGTCGATCGAGACCGAGAAGTTGTCCAGTCCGGCCCAGGGGGCGGAAGCCCAGTCGCGGATGTAGAACTGGGTGAGTTCCTTGAAGCTCATGCCGATGCCCATGAGCATCGGCACCAGGTGCACGAGGAGTTCGAGCAGCAGCGCGGGCAGGAGCAGCAGGTAGGGCAGTGCGAGGCGGCGGCGCCCGGAGCGGCGCGCGGTGGGCGCCCCTCCGGGTGCGGCCTTGCGCACCGCCGGCTCCCGCGCGGGGGTGACGGCGGTCTGGGTCATGGGCGCGGTGCCTACTTCTTCGGCATCTGCTGCTGGGCCTTGTCGAGCTTGGCCCTGACGGACTCGGTGGTGACGGGCCGGCCGGCGGCGGCGTCGGCGAAGAGCTCCTTGACGGCGGTGCCGACGACGGTCTCGAACTGGGACTCCTCCGGGACCTGCGGGAGGGCGGCGGCGCTGGTGGCGAGGGTGTCGCGGATGACGGCGAGGGACGGGCCGGAGAAGGCGGGGTCCTGCTGGGCGCCCTTGACCGGCGGCACGGAGCCGTAGGTCTTGTTGAGGGCGGTCTGCTCCTCGTCGCTGGTCATGAACTTCACGAACTTCAGGGCGCCGTCGAGGTTCTTGGTGTTCTTGAAGACGGCGAGGTTGATGCCGGCGACCATGGAGTTGGTGGCGGTGCCGGTGCCGGGCTTGCCGGCCGGGACCGGGGCGGGGACCACGCCCCACTCGTCCTCGGACATGCCCTGGGAGGCGAAGGTCTGGGACGGGGTCTGCCAGAGGACCATGCCGGTGCGGTCCTTGGCGAAGTCGCTGAGGGACTGGTTCTGGGCGTACTCGGCGTTGCCGGGGGCGACGATCTTGTGGGTGGCCATGAGGTCGACGTACTGCTTGACGGCGGCGACGGCGCCGTCGGAGGTGAAGTCGGCCTTGCCGTCGGCGGTGAAGAAGTCGGCGCCGTGCTGCTTGCCGAGGACGAAGACCTGGTGGATGTTGTTGGACAGGTTGGAGCCCTCGACGCCGATGCCCCACTTGCCGTCCTTGCTGAGCTTCTTGCCGGCGGCGATCACCTCGTCCCAGGTCGTCGGCGGCTCGGCTATGCCGGCGTCCTTGAACATCTGCTTGTTGTAGTAGAGGGCGTAGGCCATCGAGTAGAGCGGGACGGCGGCCGGGTCCTGGCCGGGGACGCCGGTGGAGCCGAGCGCGGAGTCGACGAAGCGGTCCTTGCCGCCGATGGCGTCGAAGTTCTTCGCGTCCCAGGGCAGCAGGGCGCCGGTGGCCTGGAGGGAGGCGCTCCAGGTGTTGCCGATGTTGAGGACGTCGGGGCCCTGGCCTGAGGTGGCGGCGGTGAGGATGCGGTTGAGGAGGTCGGACCACGGGATCACCTCCAGCTTGACCTTGACGCCGGTCCGACGCTCGAACTCGTCCAGCTCGGGCTGCAGGACCTTCTTGTCGACCTCCAGGCTGGAGCCCTGGTTGGAGGCCCAGTAGGTGAGGGTCTTCGTCGCCTGGCCGCCGCCGTCCTCTCCCCCGCCGCCGCAGGCGGTCGCGGTGAGGACGAGGGAGAGGGTGACGGCACCCGTGACGGCGGCTCTGATTCTGCGCATGGCTCCTGGTCCCTTTCAGGGAAGGCGGGAGGACCGACAGGGGGAGCGCCCGGACCGCTCTCCGCCGCGTCGGCTTAATTTAGGATGTGAGTTAAACCCCATGAGAAGGTCGCGTCAAGGCTTGTCGTGCGGGTATGTTGCAGCGGACGACTACGACGGAAGGGGGCGAGCGTGCACGCGAAGAGTGGCCGCACGGTGCGCGACCTGCGGCGCGAGAACCGGACGGCCGTGCTGCGGAGGCTCTATTTCGACGGCCCGATGAGCCGGCTCATGCTCGGCCCCGCGACCGGGCTCTCCTCGGGGTCGATCAGCAACGTGGTCGCGGAGCTGGTCGCCGAGGGCCTGGTCGAGGAGGCCGGCAGCGTCGACTCGGCGGGCGGGCGGCCGCGCACCCTGCTGAGGATCGCCCCGGACAGCGGCTGCATGATCGGCGTCGACATCGGCGAGACCCGGGTGCGGATCGAGCTGTTCGACCTGGCGCTCACCGAACTGGCCCGCACCGAGCGCCCCTTGGCGCCGTCCGGGCCGAGGACCGCGCGGTACGAGGTGGCGGTGGTCGTGGACCACCTGCGGGACGGCATCGCCGAGGTGCTGCGCACCGCCGGGGTGCCCGCGGAGCGGCTGCTCGGCGTCGGGATCGGCGTCCCCGGCATCGTCGAACGGACGGCGGAGCGCGGGGCGGTGGTGCACGGGCAGACGATCGGCTGGGACGCGGTGCCGCTGGAGCGGCTGCTGCGCGAGAAGGTCGCGCTGCCGGCGGAGGTCCCGTACCGGATCGAGAACGGCGCCAAGACCCTGGGCCAGGCCGAGATGTGGTTCGGCGCGGGCCGGGGGGCCCGCAGCGCGGTGGTCGTGCTCTTCGGCTCCGGCGTCGGCGCGTGCGTGGTGACGGACCCGCTGGGCCCCGGCCAGGCGCTGGAGTGGGGCCATCTGACGGTCCGGGTGCGGGGCCGCCGCTGCCGCTGCGGCGCCCAGGGCTGCCTGGAGGCGTACGCCGGCGCGGAGGCGCTGCTCGAACGCTGGCGGGAGGCGGGCGGCGAACCGCCGGCGGGCGCGGACGAGGAGACGGCGCTGACGGCGATGCTGGCCGCCGCGTACCCGGCGCACGCCGGGCCGGGCGACCCGGTGGCGCTCGCCGTGCTGGACGAGACCGCCGAGTACCTGGGGGCCGGGCTCGCCGATCTCATCAACCTCTTCCAGCCGGAGCGGATCCTCGTCGGCGGCTGGGCCGGGCTCCAGCTCGGCAGCCGGTTCCTCGCCCCGGTGTCGGCGTACGCCCGCGCGTACGCGCTCCGCCACCCCGGCGGGCGTACGGAGATCACGCTCGGCACGCTGGGGCCCGAGGCGGTCACCGTCGGGGCCGGGCTGCTGCCCCTGGTGGACTTCTTCGCCCTGGGCGGGCGCCGCCCCGAGCGGGCGCCGAGCATTCCGGCGCCCGCCTGGCAGACGGCGCTGCGCGACCGGGTCTCCGGCTGAGGGGCGGTCCCGCGCCGGCTACGCGTACGGGTCGAAGGGGATCCCGGCCGGCTTCGCCTTGGCGAGGTGGTCGGCGAAGCTGCCGTCCTTCAGTCCGAAGTGGGCGCTGCCGAAGTCCGCCTGGCTCAGCTTCTCGCGGATGCCGGGCGGGTAGCCGTTCCAGCCAACGAGGGCGGGGAACTGCCAGGTGCCCCGGTGGTTCTCGGGCGGCTCGTCGTTGGAGTTGGCGGCCCGGAAGCAGTGGGTGCCGATGCCGTCCTTGTGGTAGACGACCTTGGGGTGGGTGCCGTCCCAGCGGATGGCGTCCCGGCCGTGGACGGTGAAGGACCCGTGGTTCGAGGTGGAGACGTACTGGGCCTGCCCGTTCTGGATCCAGACGACGACGTGCTCCCAGTCGTGCCGGTGGCCGCCGAGACCGCTGCCCCAGACGGCCTGGTCCTTCTCGAAGTAGAGGCCGTAGATGACCGCGCACCAGCCGTTGTTGCAGAGCGAGCGGGCGTAGCCGTTGGTGTTGGCGAGGTCCCAGGAGTCCCGGCACTGGCTGTTGACCGTGCCGGACGGGTTCAGCCCGGGGTTGAGCGTGCCGTCCGGGCCGATCGCGGGCGTCGGGTAGCAGCCGTCGGTGTCGTAGTCGTACGCGGGCTGGTAGGTCTGCTCCAGGCCGTCCGCGTTCGCGGGGAGCGCGGTCGGCGGGGCGGCGAGGGCGGTGCCCGGGACCGCGAGGAGGAGGGCGAGGGCGCTGCCGAGGACGGCGGCGCCCTTCGTGACGCGACGCGAGGTCTTCAACTCCGGCTCCCTGGTGGGGTCGAGGGGGGTGGCGGTGCGGCGGTCGCGCCGGGTGCCCGGCGGGACGGACGACCGCGCGCTGACATGCCCACTCCAAGCCGCGGCCAAACGGCCGGCAACCGCCGGACAGGCGGACACGTCCTGATCAGGAGTGCCGGGGGAAGACCGGGGAAAGGGCGGGTGGCGGTGGCGGGGCGGGAAGGGAAACCGGGGACACGGCGGATCCGGTGGCCGCGGCGGATCCGGCAGGCGCGGCGGATCCGGCGGTCGCCGCAGGACGGGCGCCGGCGCGGCCGGCTGCTCGCCGGACTCGGCGTCGCGACCGCCGGACTGCTCGCGCTCCACCGGTTCGTGCCGAACACCCCGGGGCGGCTGGGCAGTCTGCTGGAGACCTTCCTCCTCTGGCTCGGCCCCCTCACCGCGCTGCTCCTCCTCTGCGCGGCGGTGCGGCGCGCCCGCACGGCGCTGCTCGTCCTGCTCCTCCCGGCCGTGCTCTGGGCCGCCGCCTTCGGTCCGCGGCTGCTGCCCGCGGAGCCGCCCGGCCCGCGCGAGCTCACCGTCGTCCAGCACAACGTCGCCGACGACAACGCCGATCCGGCCGGCACCGCCCGGGCGCTGGCGGACTCCGGCGCCGACCTGATCGCCCTCCAGGAGCTGGTCGCTCCGGCGTCGGCCGTCTACCGCCGGGAACTCGCGCCCCGCTACCCGTACCACGCCGTGCGGGGCACGGTCGGCCTCTGGTCCCGCCACCCGCTCGGCACCGCCCGGGCGCTCGACATCAAGCCCCGGGACATCACGGAGCCGTGGCAGCGGGCGCTGCGGGCCGAGGTGCGGACACCGTACGGGGAGGTGGCGGCGTACGTCGTCCACCTGCCGTCGGTCCGGCTCGGGCCCGGCGGGCTCGGGTCCGCCCGGCGCGACGAGAGCGCCGCCCGCCTCGGCCGGATACTCGCCGCGGAGGAGTCGCGCCGGGTGGTCCTGGCGGGCGACCTCAACGGCACGGTCGACGACCGCGGCCTGGCCCCGCTGACCTCACGCCTCGGCACGCCCGCGCGCGGCCTCGCCCTCAGCTACCCGGCCGCCCTCCCCGTGGCCCGGATCGACCAGGTCCTGGCGCGCGGCGGACGCGTGCCGGCGATCCGCGCGCTGCCCGCCACCGGAAGCGACCACCTGCCGGTGCTGGCCCGGGTCGCGCTGGACGCGGAGGCGTAACCGGTCCGCGCTCCGCCCGCCGCGCGTCACACGGCGGCGCGGTGGAGGGCGTCCAGGGCCGCGAGCTCGTCCTCGGTGAGGCGCAGCGCGCCGGCCGCCACGTTCTCCTCCAGGTGGCCGGGGTCGCCGGTGCCGGGAATGGCCAGGACGTGCGGGCCGCGGTGCAGCGTCCACGCCAGCCGCAGCTGGGCGGGGCTCACCCCGCGGGCGCGGGCGATCGCCTCCACCGCGGCGTCCTCGTGCGCGGGTGCGCCGGCCTCCCGGCCGGAGCCGGCGATCGAGTAGAACGGCACGAAGGCGATGCCCTGTTCGCCGCAGAGGCGCAGGAGCGCGTCGCGGTCGGGCGAGACGCCGATGCCGTACATGTTCTGGACGCAGACCACCGGTGCGATGGCCTGGGCCTCGGCGAGGTGGTGCGGGTGGATGTTGGACAGGCCCAGGTGGCGGACGAGCCCGGCGTCGCGCAGTTCGGCGAGCGCGCCGAAGCGTTCGGCGATCGAGTCGGTGCCGACGATGCGGAGGTTGACCACGTCGAGGTGGTCGCGGCCGAGCCGGCGCAGGTTCTCCTCGACCTGGCCGCGCAGTTGCCCGGGGGTGGCGTGGGTCAGCCAGTTGCCCGAGGGGCCGCGGCCGGGTCCGACCTTGGTGGCGATGACGAGGTCGTCGGGGTAGGGCGCGAGGGCGCTGTTGATCAGTTCGTTGGCGCAGCGCAGCGACGAGAAGTAGAAGGCGGCGGTGTCGAGGTGGTTCACGCCGAGGTCGACCGCCCGGCGCAGCACCGCGATCGCCTGGTCGCGGTCGCGCGGGAGGGCGCCGGGGGCGAACGCCTCGCCGTGCTGGGGCAGCCGCATGGTGCCGAAGCCGATCCGGTGGACCGTGCGGTCGCCGAGCTGCCAGGTGCCCGACGCCGACGCGTCGGTCGTCTGTGAGGTCATGGCGGGATGATCGCCCCGCGGTAGCCTGTCGGGCCATTGATTCACGTATGCACGAATCCTTTGTACGAATCCTTCGGGGAGGGATGGCGTGGCGGAGCTGGCGTTCTCGGCGAACGACCTCGCGCAGGTGCGGTTCGCCGTCTCGCCGATGTGGGAGGTCGCGCCCGGCTTCCGGCTGCTGACCTCGGACACGGCGCATCCGGTCCACCGGCCCTGGGTCGAGCAGGTGCGTCCCCGGGTGGTGGCCGCCGGACTGGACCGGGGGTGGCTGGCCGAGCTGGTCGGCCCGTCCGGCTATGTGCCCGACTTCCTCAACCCGGCCCCGGCCGGGCCCGCGCCCACGGCGGCGGACGAGTGGACCGCGATCGCGGCGACGCCCGCCGACCGGGTGCGCCGGGACCTCGACCACCTCGCCCGCCACCGGGGTCGGCTCGGCCCCCGCCTCTCGGGCCTGCGCGCGGATCCGGCCGCCCGCCTCGCCAAGGTCGCGGAAGAGCTCGAAACCTACTGGGAGGTGGCGCTCGCCCCCTACTGGGCACGGATCAGGGCGGTCCTGGACGCCGACGTCTTCCACCGGGCCCGCACCCTCGCCGAGCACGGTGCCGGCCGGCTCTTCGACGACCTGCACACCTCGGTGAGCTGGGACGACAACGCGCTCACCCTGGCCCGCCGGAAGCGCGGCATGCCCCGCCGGTCCGTGGGTGCGGGCCTGCTGCTGATCCCCTCCGCGTTCACCGGCCCCGGCCTGCGGACCCGGGTGTGCCCGCCGGACCCGCCGCAACTCGCCTATCCGGCCCGGGGCGTCGGGGCGCTGTGGGAGACGCGGCCCGCCACCGGGGCCCGCGCGATCGCCGCGGTCCTCGGCCGGTCACGGGCGCTGCTGCTGACCGAGCTGGGGTCACCGGCCTCCACCACCGAACTGGCCCGCCGCACCGGGCTCTCCCCCGCCGGGGTGTCCCAGTGCCTCACGGCGCTGCGCGGCGCCGGCCTGGTCAGCGCCCACCGCGCCGGCCGGTCCGTCCTCTACGCCCGCACCGCCGCCGCCGAAACCCTCCTCGCGGCCTCCTCCGGCTGAGGCGGTGCCCCCGAGGAGGATCCGGGGCCGGCCGTCCGGGCCGGGGCGGGCGGAGGCGGTGAGGGTGGCGGGGTGGCCGAGGGAGTCGCCCATGTCGACGGCGAGGTCGAGCGGGCGGCCCGGCTCGGCGAGGTGGGCGGCGAGGCAGGCGGTGCTGTTGGCGTTCGCGATGTCCTCGTCGACGCCGATCGACGGGGCGAACATCCGGGCGGCGGCCCGGCCTTCGCGCGTCGGCGCGGAGTAGGCGTACACGCCGAGCAGCCCGAGCCGGTCGCAGGCGGCCCGCAGCAGCCCGAAGTCGGGTGCGAGGGCGGCGAGTTCGTACCGGTCCGCGACGGGGAGCAGCAGCCGGGGCCGCCCGACGGAGGCGACGCGCCCCGGCCCGGCGGGACCCCGACCGAGGCCGAGCGCGGGCAGCAGGAGCTCGTACGCGGCGGGCTCCGGCTCCCGCAGTTCGACGGGCCCGGGGTCGAAGGCGGCATGGATCAGCCCGTCGCTCCCGGGCCGGGCCCGCCCGGCGAACACCCGCCCGGCGGTCCGCAGCAGCCCGTCGAACTCCCCGGCGCGGGCGGCGATGCGGGCGAGGGCGGCGACGGTGCCGTGCCCGCAGGCGGGCAGCTCCCCCTCGGAGGTGAAGAACCGCAGGGCGTACGCCGGCCCGCCCCCTCCGGCGGCCGTCGAAGGGGTGACGAAGACGGCGTGCGAGGCCCCGGCGAGCCCGGGAACCCGCCGCCGCTCGTCGTCGGTGAGCGGCGGTGCGGAGCGGGGCTCGTCGACGACGGCGGTGGGGCTGCCGCCGGTGCCCTCGCGCAGGCAGGCTCGGACGATCGTCGGTGGTCGGGTCACCCGGGCACCGTAACCTCCCGAACGCCCCCTGGGCCACGGGGCGTTGTGCGGGCCGTCCGGGCCGGTGGCCGCTTCGGGAGTTGTACGCGGGAGGGGTTGACGGGGGCTCGGCGGCTCCATAAGTTCACAGCTTGATAAAAGGCTTGCCGTCTTGTGGGACACGGGCGGATCCGGGCGGGCCGGGTCCGTGCGGCAGCGCGGTACGCCTCGACGAAAGGTTTGTCAGGTGCAGCTCAAGCTTCTACGGGGGGCGCGCCCCCGCTCCCTCGCCGCCCTGCTCACCGGGGCGCTCGTGGCGACCGGTCTGGTCCTCACCGCGCCCGGCACCGCGCAGGCGGCCGGCGAGCGGGTGGACGTCTGGCTGACCACCACCTCCGACGCCGGAGGCCGTACCGTCACCCGGGGGCTCGCCCCGCAGGCCCCGCTCTCCTTCGGTCCGGCCGGCGGCGGCGCGAGCCACACGATCACCGTCGACGAGTCCACCACCTACCAGCAGTTCGAGGGCGGCGGCGCCTCGATCACCGACACCACCGCCCACCTCCTGCGCGGTGGCGCGATCAGCGCCGCCACCCGCGACGAGGTGATGCGCAAGCTCTTCTCCCCCACCGACGGCATCGGGCTCTCCTTCGTCCGCAACCCGATCGGTGCCTCGGACCTCTCCCGCCCCGGCAACGTCTCCCTCGACGACACCTGCTGCGACCTGAGCGACTTCGGCACCAACGGCTACGACACGCCCGTGCGGCTGCTGACCGCGCAGGCGAAGCAGCTCAACCCGGCGCTGCGGGTCAAGGGCGTGCCGTGGAGCGCACCCGGCTGGATGAAGGACAACGGCCGGATGGACCAGATGGGCTGGCTGAAGTGGGAGCACTACCCCACCTACGCGCAGTATCTGGTCAAGTACGTCCAGAGCTACCAGGCGGCGGGGATCAAGGTCGACTACCTCTCGGTGCAGAACGAGCCGAACTGCTGCCAGGCCGGCAACCCCACGGCGATGAACTACCCGGGCATGAGCTGGAACCCGTCCGGCCTGGTCGAGTTCACCAAGAACCACGTCTACCCGGCCTTCCGGGCCGCCGGGATCACCACCAAGGTCCTGGTGCACGACTGGAACTACGGCGACTACGCGAACTTCGGCGCCGCCGTCCTCGGGGACGCGGGCGTCCGCAACGACCCGCTGTTCGGCGGCATCGCCTGGCACGGCTACTTCGGCGACCCGGCCGTCGGCAGCCAGGTCCACGACCAGTACCCGTCGGTGCGCCAGTTCTCCACGGAGCACTCCGGCGGCACCTGGATCGGGAACCAGCACAACGAGGACCTGAAGGACATCGTGTCCTACGCCCGCAACTGGAGCAGCAGCCTGGTCAAGTGGAGCCTGGCGCTCAACCAGGACATGGGGCCGCACAACGGCGGCTGCGGCACCTGCACCGGTCTGATCACCGTGCAGGAGGGCGGCGCCCGGGCCGGGCAGGTCGACTACACGATCGAGTACTACACGACCGGTCACCTCACCAGGTTCGTGAAGCCGGGCGCGTACCGGATCGCCTCCACCGACAACGCGACGGTGCAGAACGTGGTCTGGCGCAACCCCGACGGCTCCAAGGCGCTGATCGCGCACAACGGCGGCGGCTCGGCGCAGTCCGTCCGCGTCGACTGGGGCGGCCAGTCCTTCACGTACACCCTCCCGGCCCGCACCACCGCCACCTTCACCTGGTCCGGGACGCCGGGCGCCGGGGCGCCCACCGGGGCCCTGACCGGGCTCGCCGGCAAGTGCCTGGACGTGGCGGGCGCGTCGAGCGCCGACGGAACCGCCGTGCAGCTCTACACCTGCAACGGCACCGCAGCCCAGCGGTGGACCCTCGCCGCCGACGGCAGCGTCCGGGCGCTCGGCAAGTGCCTCGACGCCACGGGCGGCGCGACCGCCGACGGGACCAAGGTGCAGCTCTACACCTGCAACGGGACCGGCGCCCAGCGGTGGACGTACGACCCCACCACCCACGACGTGGTGAACACGGCCGCCGACAAGTGCCTCGACGTCACCGGGAACTCCTCCGCCGACGGCACCCGGGCGCAGATCTGGACCTGCACCGGCGGCGCCAACCAGAAGTGGACCCACCAGCCGTCCTGACCGCGCACCCGTTCCCGCCCCCCTCGTCTCCAGGAGACCGCATGCCGCACCAGCACCACCGCAGGAGAGCGCGCGCCCGAGGGCTCGCCGCCACCGCCGCCACCGCCCTGATCGCGGGGCTCGTCGGCGCCGCGCCCAGCTCCGCCGCGCCGGCCGCCGACGACCCGGCGCCCCGGGTCGTCGACCGCTTCGAGGGCGAGGTGCCGTTCGCGGACCCGCCCGCCGAGGGGATCTTCACCTGGGGCAGCGACGCCGACGACCACCCGGCGCTCACGCTCGTGGAGCGGGCCGACGCCCCCGAGGGCGACAGGGTCCTCGAAGGCCGCTACGGCATCAGCGGCTGGGGCGGCTTCACCCACGACTTCGCCTTCGACCGGCCCGCCCAGGACTGGACCGCGCACGGCGGCATCCGGTTCTGGTGGTACGGACAGAACACCGCGCCGCTGCCGCCCGGTTCGGGCAGGCGGATCCACTTCGAGCTCAAGGACGGCGGCGCGAACGGCGAGGCGTCCGAGCTGTGGACGACCTCCTTCACCGACGACTGGGAGGGCTGGCACCTGGTCGAACTCCCCTTCTCCTCCTTCCAGTACCGCGCCGACTACCAGCCCGTCGGCGGCATCGACCACGTCCCGGGCCTGGACCGGATGTGGGGGTACGCGCTGACGCTGCCGACGGGCGCGCCGGGCTCCTTCGCCCTCGACGCGATCGAGCTGTACGGCACGGCCGACCCCGCGCTGACCACGCAGGTCGTCACCGGGGCCGCCGTGCACCCGGTGGCGGAGGGGTCCGCCGCCCGGATCGACGTCACCGTGAACACCACGGGCGCGGTGCCGACCGACCGGCCCGTCACCGTCGCCTACGCGACGAAGGACGACGGGCCGGCCGGGGCCGGCGAGGACTACCGGCCGGTCGCCGGCAGCCTCGTCTTCCCCGCCGGTACGCCCTCCGGCACCACCCGCTCGATCACCGTCGAGACGCTGAGGGACGGTGCGGGCGAGGCCGCGGAGACGATCCCGGTGGAGCTGACCGTCGAGGGCGCCAAGGCGCCCGCCGAGCAGCCGGTCGTCGTGGTGGACGCGCACGGGCTGCCGTACCTGGACGCGCGGCTGCCGGTGAAGCGGCGGGTCGCCGACCTGCTGTCCCGGATGACCCCGGCCGAGAAGGCCGGGCAGATGACCCAGGCCGAGCGGAACGCGCTGCGGGCCCCCGGCGACATCGCCGGGTACGCGCTCGGTTCGCTGCTCTCCGGCGGCGGCTCGGTGCCCTCGCCCAACACGCCCGAGGCGTGGGCGCGGATGGTCGACGGCTACCAGCTGCGCACCCGGGCGACCCGGCTGCAGATCCCGCTGATCTACGGCGTGGACGCGGTGCACGGGCACAACAACGTGGCCGGGGCGACGGTGATGCCGCACAACATCGGCCTCGGCGCGACCCGTGACCCGGCGCTCGCCGCCCGGACCGGCGCGGTGACGGCGAAGGAGGTGCGGGCGACCGGCGTGCCGTGGGACTTCGCACCGTGCCTGTGCGTGACGCGGGACGAGCGCTGGGGCCGGTCGTACGAGGCGTTCGGCGAGGACCCGGCGCTGGTGACCGCGATGGAGACGGTCATCGAGGGCATGCAGGGCGCCCGGAACGGCAAGGACCTCGACCGCAACGACAAGGTCCTGACCAGCGCCAAGCACTTCGTCGGCGACGGCGGCACGGAGTTCGGCTCGTCGACGACCGGCTCGTACACGATCGACCAGGGCGTCACCCGGGTCACCCGTGAGGAGCTGGAGGCGGTCCACCTCGCCCCGTTCGCGGAGGCGGTGAAGCGCGGCGCGGGCACGGTCATGCCCTCGTACTCCTCGCTGGACGTCATCGGGGACGAGCACGGACCGGTGAAGATGCACGCCAACGCCGAGATGATCAACGGCGTGCTGAAGGACCGGATGGGCTTCGAGGGCTTCGTCATCAGCGACTGGCAGGCCATCGACCAGATCCCCGGCGACTACCCGAGCGACGTGCGGACCTCGGTCAACGCGGGCCTGGACATGATCATGGTGCCGACGAACTACCAGGAGTTCACCCGCACCCTGATGGCCGAGGTCGAGGCGGGCCGGATCCCGGCCTCCCGGATCGACGACGCCGTGGCCCGGATCCTCACCCAGAAGTTCCGCCTCGGGCTCTTCGAGAAGCCGTACGCCGACACCACCCACCTCTCCTCGGTCGGCTCGGCCGAGCACCGGGCGGTGGCCCGCGAGGCCGCGGCCGCCTCGCAGGTGCTGCTGAAGAACGACGGCGGGCTGCTGCCGCTGAAGCCCGGGCAGAAGGTGTACGTGGCCGGGTCCAACGCGGACGACCTGGGCAACCAGACCGGCGGCTGGACCATCAGCTGGCAGGGCTCCTCCGGGAAGCGGACCACCGGCACGACGATCCTGGAGGGGATGCGGAAGAACGCGCCCGGGCTCACCTGGTCCCAGGACGCGTCCGCGCCGGTCGAGGGGTACGACGCCGGGGTCGTGGTGGTCGGCGAGACGCCGTACGCGGAGGGCGTCGGGGACGTCGGCAACGGGCACGACCTGGAGCTGAGCGCCGCCGACGAGGCGGCCGTGGACCGGGTCTGCGCGGCCATGCCGTGCGCGGTGCTCGTGGTCTCCGGCCGGCCCCAGCTGATCGGCGACCGGCTGCCCGGGATCGACGCCCTGGTGGCCTCCTGGCTGCCGGGCACCGAGGGCGACGGGGTCGCCGACGTGCTCTACGGGCGGGTGCCGTTCACCGGACAGCTCCCGGTGACCTGGCCGAGGTCGGAGGCGCAGCTCCCGGTGAACGTCGGCGACTCCTCGTACGACCCGCAGTTCCCGTACGGCTGGGGGCTCACCACCCTGACGGCGGCGCCGAAGGGCGGCGAGACGGCGCTGAAGGCGATCGGGCTCACCGCCCGGGTGCTCCAGGCGGCCGGCCGGGGCGATTCACCCGAGGCGCGGCGTCTGGTGGCCCGGGCCCGGCTGCTGGTGCAGGATCGCATCGGGCAGCGGGTCACGGAGGCGGTGGCGAAGCCCTTCGCCGAGGCCGACCACCGGCTGCTCTCCGGTGATCCGGCGGGCGCGGTGGCGAGGCTGACCGCGGCCTACCGCGCGGCCGGCTGAGGGCGGGGCCCGGTGGACCGGCGCCCCGAGGGAGGCCGGTCCACCGGGGCCGTCCGGTCACCCGGGCATGGCGTTGCATAGCCATGCGGATTGATGCATACTCTTTCTATGTCCAAGGTTCTCACCTCCCTTCCCGTCGGCGAGCGCGTCGGCATCGCCTTCTCCGGTGGTCTCGACACCTCCGTCGCGGTCGCGTGGATGCGTGACAAGGGCGCCGTCCCCTGCACGTACACCGCCGACATCGGCCAGTACGACGAGCCCGACATCGCCTCGGTGCCCGGGCGCGCCCAGACCTACGGCGCCGAGGTGGCCCGCCTGGTCGACTGCCGCGCCGCGCTGGTCGAGGAGGGGCTGGCCGCGCTCACCTGCGGCGCCTTCCACATCCGCTCCGGCGGCCGGGCCTACTTCAACACCACCCCGCTGGGCCGCGCCGTCACCGGCACCCTCCTGGTGCGGGCGATGCTGGAGGACGACGTCCAGATCTGGGGCGACGGCTCGACCTTCAAGGGCAACGACATCGAGCGGTTCTACCGCTACGGCCTGCTGGCCAACCCGCACCTGCGGATCTACAAGCCGTGGCTGGACGCCGACTTCGTCACCGAGCTCGGCGGCCGCAAGGAGATGTCGGAGTGGCTCGTCGCCCACGACCTCCCCTACCGGGACTCCACCGAGAAGGCGTACTCCACCGACGCCAACATCTGGGGCGCCACCCACGAGGCGAAGACCCTGGAGCACCTGGACACCGGCATCGAGACCGTCGACCCGATCATGGGCGTGCGGTTCTGGGACCCGTCCGTCGAGATCGCCGCCGAGGACGTGACGATCGGCTTCGAGCAGGGCCGCCCCGTCACCATCAACGGCAAGGAGTTCGCCTCCGCCGTCGACCTGGTCATGGAGGCCAACGCCATCGGCGGCCGGCACGGCCTGGGCATGTCGGACCAGATCGAGAACCGGATCATCGAGGCCAAGAGCCGCGGCATCTACGAGGCCCCCGGCATGGCGCTGCTGCACGCCGCCTACGAGCGCCTCGTCAACGCCATCCACAACGAGGACACCCTCGCCCAGTACCACAACGAGGGCCGTCGGCTCGGCCGCCTCATGTACGAGGGCCGCTGGCTGGACCCGCAGGCGCTGATGATCCGCGAGTCGCTCCAGCGCTGGGTCGGCGCCGCCGTCACCGGCGAGGTCACCCTGCGGCTGCGGCGCGGCGAGGACTACTCGATCCTCGACACCACCGGCCCGGCCTTCAGCTACCACCCGGACAAGCTGTCCATGGAGCGCACCGAGGACTCCGCCTTCGGCCCGCTGGACCGGATCGGCCAGCTGACCATGCGGAACCTGGACATCGCCGACTCCCGCGCCAAGCTGGAGCAGTACGCCGGCATCGGTCTCATCGGCGCCGGCAGCCCGGCCATCGGCGCCGCGCAGGCCGCCGCCACCGGTCTGATCGGCGCGATGCCCGAGGGCGGCGCCGAGGCGATCGCCTCGCGCGGCGAGACCCCGGACAGCGAGGAGACGGCGCTGGACCGCGCCGCCATGGAGACCGGCACCGACTAGTCTCCGGCGTTCCGAGCGACACCCGAGGAGGGGCGGCCCAGGCCGCCCCTCCTTCGCGTCGTCCCCTCGGCGCCGTTCTTCCCGGTCAGCGGGAAACGGCTCCTGCGCCGGGCCGCCCCCGCCTGCGAGGCTCCCCTCCGTCGTGAAGCCACGCAAGGAGGTCGTGACGGATCATGAGGGGCGCTGAGACTCTGGCCCGGCTCGCGGACTGGGCCGCCGGGACGTACGGCGACGAGGAGGCCCTGGTCTTCGGCGGGGACCGCTGGACCTTCCGGGAGCTGCGCGACCGCGTCGACGAGACGGCGCGGGCGGTGATCGCCCAGGGGGTGCGCCCCGGCGACGCGGTCGCCGTGTGGGCGCCGAACAGCGCCCGGTGGGTGGTGGCCGCGCTCGGCGCGGTGGCCGCCGGCGCCGTCCTCGTGCCGGTGAACACCCGCTACCGGGCGGCCGAGGCCGCCGACATCCTGCGCCGCTCCCGCGCCCGGCTGCTGTTCACTGAACACGACTTCCTGGGGACCGACTACCGCGCGCTGCTCGCCGGGTCCGGCGAGGAACTGCCGCTCCTGGAGCGGACGGTGGCGCTGCACTCCGGGGACTGGCCGGAGTTCCTCGCGGCCGCCGGCCGGGTCACGCCGACGGAGCGGCTCCGCCGCTCGGCCGCCGTCCGCCCCGAGGACCCCGCCGACGTCCTCTTCACCTCCGGCACCACCGGCCGGCCCAAGGGCGTCCCCAGCACGCACGGCCAGAACCTGCGCGTGTACGACGCCTGGGCCCGCACGGTCACCCTGCGGCGCGGCGACCGCTATCTGCTGGTGAACCCGTTCTTCCACACCTTCGGCTACAAGGCGGGCGTCCTCGCCTGCCTGCTGCACGGGGCGACGATCGTCCCGGAGCGGGTCTTCGACGCGAGGACCGTCCTCGGCCGGATGCGGGACGAGCGGATCTCCGTCCTCACCGGGGCGCCCACCGTCTTCACCTCGCTGCTCCACCACCCGGACCGCGGCGCCTACGACCTGAGCGCGATGCGCATGGCGGTCACGGGCGCGGCGAACATCCCGACCGCGCTCATCGAGGAGATCAGGACGGGCCTCGGCGCCCGGGCCGTCTCCACCGCCTACGGCCTGACGGAGTCGACCGGGGTGGTCGCGATCTGCCCGCCGGACGAGTCGCCCGAGACGCTGGCGCGGACCTCCGGCACCGCGCTGGAGGGCACCGAGCTGCGGATCGACGCGCCGCCCGGGGAGCCGGGGGAGATCCTGACGCGCGGCTTCCACGTGATGGGCGGCTATCTCGACGACCCGGCGGCCACCGCCGAGGCGGTCGACGCGGACGGCTGGCTGCGCACCGGCGACGTCGGCGTGCTGGACGCGCGCGGGTTCCTGCGGATCACCGACCGGCTGAAGGACATGTTCGTGGTCGGCGGGTTCAACGTGTACCCGGCCGAGGTCGAGCAGGTCCTGCGGACCCATCCGGCCGTCCTCGACGCGGCGGTCGTCGGCGCGCCCGACGGCCGGCTCGGCGAGGTCGGCGTCGCGTACTGCGTCCCCGCGGCCGGCGCCCGGATCGACGGCGCGGAACTGACCGCGTACACCCGCGAGCGCCTGGCCAACTTCAAGACCCCGCGCGCCTTCCACCCGCTCCCCGCCCTCCCGCACAACGCGGCGGGCAAGGTCGACAAGGGGGCGCTGCGACGGCTGGCGGGAACCACCACCACCGGACGAGGAGCACGAACGTGAACGACAGCACCACCGCACCCACCGATGTCGACGTGATCGTCGTCGGGGCCGGTGTCACCGGCCTGTACGCCGTGCACCGGCTGCGCGGCCTCGGCCACCGCGTGCGCGGCTTCGAGCGCGGGGACGACGTGGGCGGGGTCTGGTACTGGAACCGCTACCCCGGCGCCCGCTGCGACGTGGAGTCCGTGGACTACTCGTACTCCTTCGACGAGGCGCTCCAGCAGGAGTGGGACTGGAGCGAGCGGTACGCCACCCAGCCCGAGATCCTGCGCTACCTCGCCCATGTCGCCGACCGCTTCGACCTGCGCCGCTCCTACTCCTTCGGCACCTCGGTCGTCTCGGCCGAGCTGGACGAGGAGGCGCTGACCTGGACGGTCCGCACGGACCGGGGGGAGACGCTGACGGCCCGGTACTGCGTCTTCGCCGTCGGCTGCCTCTCCGCCGCCCACCGGCCCGACCTGCCGGGGCTGGCGGAGTTCGCCGGGTCGGTCCACCACACGGGGGCGTGGCCGCACGAGGGCGTCGACCTCACCGGGCTGCGGGTCGGGGTGATCGGGACCGGCTCGTCCGGCATCCAGGCGGTGCCGCTGGTCGCCGAGCAGGCGGCCCACCTGACGGTCTTCCAGCGCAGCGCCAACTACAGCGTCCCGGCCGGCAACCGTCCGCTCGACGAGGAGACCCGGGCCCGGCAGAAGGCCGGCTACGCCGAGCGGCGGCGCCTCTCGCGGCTCAGCGGCGGGGGCTCGCCGCACCAGGCCCACCCGGCGGGGACGTTCGAGGTGTCCGAGGAGGAGCGGCGGGCCGCCTTCGAGGAGCGCTGGGAGCTGGGCGGGGTGCTGTACTCCAAGACCTTCCCCGACCAGCTCACCGACCTGGCGGCCAACGACGCGGCGCGGGCGTTCTGGGAGGAGAAGGTCCGGGGGCTCGTCGAGGACCCCGCCGTCGCGGACCTGCTCGTCCCCACCGACCACCCGATCGGCACCAAACGGATCGTCACGGACTCGGACTACTACACGACGTTCAACCGGCCCGACGTGGACCTGGTCGGTCTGCGCGCGAACCCGATCGAGCGGATCGAGCCCCGGGGGGTCGTGCTGTCCGACGGCACGCTGGTGGAGCTGGACGCGCTGGTGTTCGCGACCGGATTCGACGCGATGACGGGCGCGCTCGACCGGATCGAGGTGCGCGGGCGCGGCGGGCGGCGGCTGAAGGACGACTGGTCCGCCGGCCCCCGGACGTACCTCGGCCTGGGGGTGGACGGCTTCCCGAACCTGTTCAGCCTGACCGGGGCCGGCAGCCCGTCCGTGATGGCCAACGTGGTGCTCTGCGCCGAGCAGCACGTCGACTGGCTGGCGGACTGCCTGCGCCATCTGGAGGCGCACGGCTACCGGGCGATCGAGGCGCGCGAGGAGGCCGTCGAGCGGTGGGTCGCGGAGTGCCGGGACCGGGCCGCGGCCACCCTCTTCCCGGCGGCCGACTCCTGGTACCAGGGGGCCAACATCCCCGGCAAGCCGCGGGTGTTCATGCCGTTCATCGGCGGCTTCGGGGTGTACGGGGAGATCATCGCCGGTGTGGCGGAGGCGGGGTACGAGGGGTTCGACCTGATCAAGGGGTGATCCGCCGCGGACGGCACCGCGCCCCCGCTCCCACCGGTCGGGTGGGGGCGGGGTCGCGGGTGTGCGGGCGGATCAGGAGGCTTCGAGGGCGGCCCGGAGGACGGCGAACGCGGCCGTGCGGGCCTCGGCGCCCTCGGGCAGGGCGCCGGCCATGGAGAGGAAGCCGTGGAACATGCCCGGATGGTGGTGGTGCTCCACGGGCACGCCGGCGGCGGTGAGCGCCTCGGCGTAGGCGATGCCCTCGTCCCGCAGCGGGTCGAGTCCGGCGGTAACGACGTGGGCCGGCGGGAGGCCGGCGAGGTCGGCGTGGCCGAGCGGTGCCGCGTGGGGGTGGGTGCGGTCGGCCGGGTCGGGCAGATAGGCGTCCCAGTACCAGCGTAGGTGGTCCTCGGTGAGGAAGCAGCCCTGCGCGTTCTCCCGGTGCGAGGGGCGGCGGCGGGCGGGGTCGAGCATCGGGTAGTAGAGGGCCTGGAAGGCGATCGGGGGGCCGCCGCGGTCGCGGGCGAGCAGGGTGAGGACGGTGGCGAGGTGGGCGCCCGCGCTGTCCCCGGCGACGGCGAGCCGGCGGCCGGGGTGCGTCCTCGCCGCCCAGAGCAGGGCGGTGTAGGCGTCCTCGGGGGCGGCGGGGAAGGGGTGTTCGGGGGCGCGCCGGTAGTCGGCGGCGACGACGGTGGCGCCGGTGGCGGCGGCGATGCTCCGACAGAAGGCGTCGTGGCTGTCGAGGTCGCAGAGGACGAAGCCGCCGCCGTGGCAGAAGACGACGACGGGGGCGTCCGGCCGGGCGCCCCCCTCGTAGACGCGGACGGGCACGCCGTCGGCGTCCCGGTCGGTGACGCGGGCGACGGGGAGCGGGGGGACGGCGGGCCGGGGGCGGGCGGCGAAGAAGGCGCGGATCTCGGCGATGTCGGTCATCGTCGTGCCGATCGGCGGGAACTGGGCGGCGGCCTGGTCGATGAGGGCGCGGACCTCGGGCGTGGGGGCGTTCACTCGTCGGTCTCCTTGCCGGGGAGGAGGGGCATGCGGCCGGCGGACGCGCCGCCGTCGACGGCGAGTTCGGCGCCGGAGAGGTAGGAGGAGTCGTCGGAGGCGAGGAAGGCGACGAGCCGGGCGACCTCCTCGGGCCGGCCGACGCGTCCGAGCGGGGCGCCGGGGTGGTGGGAGGTGCCGAGGTGGGCGGTCATGGCGGTGGCGATGGCGCCGGGGTGGACGGAGTTGACCCGGATGCCGTCCGGGCCGAGTTCGAGGGCGGCCGTCTTCGTCAGTCCGCGCAGCCCCCACTTGGCGGCGCCGTAGGCGCCGTGGCCCCAGATGCCCTGGAGCCCGGCCTGGGAGGAGATGTTCACGATGGAGCCGCCGCCGCTCTCCCGGAGCGCCGGGGCGGCGGCGCGGATGCCGAGGAAGGGGCCCACGAGGTTGACCCGGAGGAGCGTGTCCAGACGGGCCGGGTCCTCGTCGACGATGGGGGACGTGGAGTAGACGGCGGCGTTGTTGACGAGGACGTCGAGCCGACCGAAGGCGTCGAGGGCGGCGGCCACGGCGGCGGTCCAGGACCGTTCGTCGGTGACGTCGTGGCGGACGAAGCGGGCGGCCGGGCCGAGGGAGGCGGCGGTCGCCTTTCCCTCGACCTCGCGGACGTCGGTGAGGACGACGCGGGCGCCGAGGGAGGTGAAGAGGCGGGCCTCGGCCTCGCCCATGCCCCGGGCCGCGCCGGTGATCAGCGCGACCTTCCCGGTCAGGTCGACGGGCATCAGCGGTCCTCCTGGAGGGGGGTCTCGAAGGTGGGGCCGGCGGTCCAGCCGCCGTCGACGGCGAGTTCGGCCCCGGTGACGTACGCGGCGGCGTCGGAGAGCAGGAAGACGACCGCCGCGGCGATCTCCTCGGGCACGCCGACCCTGCCCATGGGGGCGGCGGGGTATCCGCCCGCGCCGCCGGGGATGCCGAGGTGGGCGGTCATCGGGGTGTGGATCATGCCGGGGTGGACGGAGTTGACCCGGATCCGGTGGGCGGCGAGCTCCACGGCGGCGATCTTGGTGAGGCCGCGGACGCCCCACTTCGCCGCGCCGTATCCGGCGGTGCGGGCCAGGCCCATCAGGCCGGCGGCGGACGAGATGTTGACGACGGAGCCGCCGCCGCCCGCCCGCATCGCCGGGATCACGGTCCGCAGGCCGAGGAAGACCCCGGTGAGGTCGATGTCGACGACCCGGCGGAACGCCTCCGCGGTCTGCTCCTCCAGGGCGTGCGAGCCTCCGGAGATCCCGGCGTTGTTGACCAGGCCGTCCACCCGGCCGTAGGTGCGCGACGCGTCTTCCACGACCGCGCGCCAGTCGTCCTCGGAGGTGACGTCGTGGCGGACGAACCGGGCGCGGTCGCCCAGCTCGCCGGCGAGCGCGCGGCCCTCCTCCTCCAGGACGTCGGTGACGAGCACGCGGGCCCCGGCCGCGGGGGGGGGGGGGGGGGGGGGGGGCCCGCCCCCCCCCCGCCCCGGCCCCGGGGGGGGCGGGCCGGCGAGCGCGCGCGCGGGGGGGCGCGGGGGGGGGGCGGGGGC
>NZ_JBHYKM010000068.1:33157-41525 GCF_042741435.1 Streptomyces sp. NPDC058955
ACAGTTCCCCCACGCCGTGCTCGTGCCCGCCCACCCCCCCGGGCGCCCCCGGCCCCCTCACCCTCCGCCTCCTCGTACCCGCCCACGGGCGCCGCGCCCGCGGCGCCGCCCCGCGGGCCCGCCGCGCCGAGTCCCCGGGCGCCGCCGGTGACGACGATCGTCCTGCCGCGCAGGGCGTCCGTGCCGCGGCCGGTCACGCGCGGTCGCCCGCGATGTCGTTGACGGCCAGCCAGCTGAACGTCATGGCGGGGCCGATGGTCGCGCCGGGCCCCGGGTAGGTCTCGCCCATGACGGCGGACGAGACGTTGCCGGAGGCGTACAGGCCGGGGATGACGGTGCCGTCCTCGCGCAGCACCCGGGCGGTCGCGTCGGTGACGAGGCCGCCCTTGGTGCCGATGTCGCCGGGGTGGACGGGGATCGCGTGGAAGGGGCCCTTCTCCAGCGGCGCCAGATTGGGATTGGGCAGCGTCGGGTCGCCGTAGTAGCGGTCGTAGACGCTGTCGCCGCGGTGGAAGTCCTCGTCCCTGCCCGCCCGCGCGAAGCCGTTGAAGCGGTCCACGGTGGCGCGCAGCCGCTCCGGGGCGGCGCCGATGAGCGGGGCCAGCTCCTCCACGGTCGGGGCCTCCTTGACGAAGCCGCTCTCCCGCCACGGGCGGGGGAACGCCTGGCCGGGGAAGAGCCCCATGAAGAGGTAGCGGGACCTGGCGGTGGCGTCGAGGATCAGCCAGGACGGTACGGCGGTGGCGCCGCCGCGGGCCTGGTGGGCGTACATGGCGTCGACGAACTCGTGGTACGGGGCGGCCTCGTTGGCGTACCGCTCCCCCGCCGAGTCGACGATCACCATGCCGGGGATCCCCCGGTCGGCGACGAGGAAGAACGGCTTTCCGTCCGGGGGCACGACGGTCGGCGCGCCCCACACGCGGTCCATCAGGTCGAGGGCGGCGCCGAGGGCGAGGGCCGGTTCCAGGGCGTCGCCCGTCTGTCCCTCGGCGGCGGCGCTCCAGTCGGTGGAGGTGGGGCCGGGGAGGTACTTCTCGCGCAGCGCCTGGTCGTGGGAGAAGCCGCCGGAGGCGAGGACCACGCCGCCGGTGGCGCGGACGGCGAGGTCGCGGCCGTCGCGGCGGATCCGGATCCCGGTGACCCGGCCGTACTCCTCGATCAGGCCGGTCATCGGCGCCGAGAGCCAGAGCTCGCCGCCGAGCAGGTCGAGCGAGTGCCGCATGCGGGCGATCAGGGCCTCGCCGAGGGAGACCGGCTTGCGCCGGGTGAGCAGGGCCTTGGCGGCCCGGGCGCCGACCTTGACGGCGGTGCGGCGGCCGGCCCAGGTGCGGCCGACCATGTTGAGGTCGTGGAAGTCCTTCGAGGTGATGGTGAGCCCGTACGTGGGCAGGCCGGCGCGGCGCATGGTGGCGCGCCGCCCGGGGGCGAGCGTGGTGAGGTCGAAGACCTGCGGTTCGATGGAGCGGCCCTGCGGACAGCCGCCGAGGCGCTCCGGATAGTAGTCGGAGTAGCCGGGGGTGTACATGAAGCGGACGGCGGTCCGGTCGTGGAACTCCCGGACCATGCGCGGTCCGTGGACGAGGTAGGCGTCCTTGCGGTCGCCGGTGACCCGGTCGCCGACGGTGGCGTCGAGGTAGGCGCGGGCCTTCTCGGGGGTGTCGCCGAGCCCGGCCTGGTCGAGGTGGAAGTTGTTCGGCACCCAGATGGCGCCGCCGGACAGGGCGGTCGAGCCGCCGTAGGCGCCGGTCTTCTCGACGACGAGGGCGGTCAGTCCGCGCAGCCGGGCGGTGAGGGCGGCGGCCAGGCCGGCGGAGCCGGAGCCGACCACCACCACGTCGTAGGTGTGGTCCCACGGGGTGTCCAACGCTTGCTCCTTAGAGGGTGGGTCGGCGGCCGGTGACGAGGGCGTCGGTGAGGACGGGGGCGTCGTCGCGGTCGGCGGCGGTGGCGGTCAACAGGTGGCCGTCGCCGGTGGACCAGACGCGCAGCCGCAGGGTCTCGCCGGGGAAGAAGACCCCGGCGAAGCGGGTGCGGCAGCCGGTGACGGCGCCGGCGTCGCCGTCGTACAGCCGGTCGGTGACGGCCTTGACGGCCATGCCGAAGGTGCACAGGCCGTGCAGGACGGGCCGGTCGTAGCCGGCCCTCCGGGCGGTCGCCGGGTCGGCGTGCAGCGGGTTCCGGTCGCCGGTGAGCCGGTAGAGCAGGGCCTGCTGGCGGAGGGTGGGCAGCTCCAGGACCAGGTCGGGTGCCCGGTCCGGGGCGGGCAGCCGGCGGGACGGGCCGCGGTCGCCGCCGAAGCCGCCCTCGCCGCGGACGAAGATCTCGTTGCGCTGGGTGAGGAGGGGTGCGCCGTCCTCGCCGAGGAGGGTGGACTCCTGGACGAGGACGGCGGCACGCCCCTTGTCGTACACGTCGGTCACCCGGGTGACGGCGGTGGCGCGGGCAGCGGCGGGCAGCGGCCGGTGCACGGTGATCTCCTGGCCGCCGTGCAGGACGGCGGCCAGGTCGATGTCGATCCCGGGGTGGTCGAAGACCTGGAAGCCGACTCCCCCGGTGCCGCCCGCGACGACACCGAAGGTGGGCAGGACGGTCGGGCCCCGCTCGTGGCCCTCGTAGACGTACCGCAGTTCGCGCGGGTCGGTCTCGGGGACGCCCGCGCCGAGCGCCAGGTGGTACAGGCGCACGGCGTGGGCGTCCCAGTGGGCCTCGGTGCGCACCGGGGGCGCGGCCTTGGCCTTCTCGGGGTCGAGGGGCATCAGAACGCCCCGACGGCGTAGCGGCTGCGGTAGAAGAGCAGCGGTCTGCGGTCCTCGCCGGCGTCGAGGGCGGTGACGTGGGCGGTGACGAGGTGGTGGTCGCCGGCCTCGTACACCTCGTGCAGCTCGCACTCGACGAAGGCGAGCGCCCCGTCGATCCGTACGGTGCCGTGCTCGCCGACGCTCCAGGGCACGCCGGCGAACTTGTCGGGGCCGCTGCGGCCGAGGGCGGCGCAGGTGGTCCGCTGGTCCTCGGCGAGGATGTTGACGCAGAAGCGGCCGGCCCGTTCGATCCTCGGCCAGCTGCTGGAGGACCGGCCGACGGCGAGCATGACGAGCGGGGGGTCGAGGGAGAGGGAGGCGAAGGACTGGCAGGCGAAGCCGGCGGGTTCGCCGCCGTCGAGCGCCGCCACCACCGTGATGCCGCTGGCGAAGCGTCCGAGGACGTCGCGGAAGACCGCGGGGTCGATCAGCCGTTCCACCGGTGGCCCCAGACGCTGTCGGCGGTGATCTCCTTGGCGACCCAGGTGGCGGGGTCGACGACGAGGCCGTCCCAGCCGTACTCGACCTGGAAGCCGCCGGGGGCCTGGGCGTAGAAGGAGACCATGCGGTCGTTGGTGTGGCGGCCGAGGCTGGAGGCGATGGGGATGCCGGCCGCCTGCATGCGGTCGAGGCCGAGGCCGACGTCGTCGAGGGTCTCCAGCTCCACCATGAAGTGGACGATGCCGGGAGGCAGGGCGCCCGGGTAGAGGCCGAGGCTGTGGTGGCGGCGGTTGGGGCTGAGGAAGTGCATCCAGTGGAAGTCGCGCTGCTCGGCGGCGGTGGGGACGGCCTGCGGGGGCAGCCGCATGGAGTCGCGGAGCTGGAAGCCGAGGAGCTTCTCGTAGAAGTCGAGGGCGGCCTCGATGTCGGGCACGGGCAGGACGACGTGGCCGAGGCCGAGGTCGCCGGTGACGAAGCGGTTGCCGTACGGGGTGGCGAGCGGGGTGTGGTCCTGGGCCTGGCCCCAGTAGAGCTCCAGCGGGTTGCCGCACGGGTCCGTCAGGTGGACGAGGCCCTGGACGCGGCGCTCGGCGAGCTCGGCGGCGTCGGCGGCCTTGACGGCGACCCCGGCCGCCTCCAGCGCGGCGGTCGCCTCGGCGAGCGCGGTGGCGTTCGCGAGCTCCCAGCCGGCGGCGAGCAGCCGGTCGCTGTCGCCGGCCTGGATCGCGAGGCGGTGGGCGCGGTCGTCGAGGCGGAGCAGCAGGGTGGTGTCGGTGGAGCCGGGGGCCTCGGCCATGCCGAGGATGTCGAGGGTGTAGCGCCGCCACTCGTCGAGGCGGGTGGTCTCCAGGCGCAGGTAGCCGAGTGCGCGAATGTCCATGGTGGGCACCTCTTCGGTGAAGGGTCTCAGTGGGTGAAGAAGTCGACGGCGAGGCGGTTGAACTCGTCGGCCCGCTCGGTCTGGGCCCAGTGGCCGCAGTGCGGGAAGACGTGCAGCCGGGCGTCGGGGATCGTCTTCAGGGCGACGAGGGCGCCGTCGAGGGGGTTGACGCGGTCCTCGCGGCCCCAGGTGAGCAGCACGGGGCTGGTGATCCGGTGGGCCTCGCGCCAGAGCAGGGTGGCCTCGGCCCAGGCGGGGTTGGCGAAGGAGGCGGCCATGCGGGCGGTGCCGAGGCGGGTGTCGGGGTCGGTGGCGGAGGCCCACCGTTCCTCGACGAGCGCGTCGGTGACGACGGACTGGTCGTGGGCCATGACGGAGAGGAAGGCGCGGAGCTGGTCCTTCGTCGGCTCGGGCGCGGCGTTGAACTCGAAGAGCCGCTTGATGCCTTCGGTCGGGTCCGGGGCGAAGAGGTTGACGGAGACGCCGCCGGGGCCCATGAGGAGGAGCTTGCCGGCCTTCTCGGGGTGGTCGAGGGCGATCCGGACGGCGGTGCCGCCGCCGAGCGAGTTGCCGACGAAGTGGGCGCGGGCGATGCCGAGTTCGTCCATGAGGGCGGCGACGGCACGGGCGCTGTAGCTGAAGTAGTCCCGGTCGAGCTCCGGCTTGTCGGAGCGGCCGTAGCAGGGCTGGTCGACGAGGAGGGTGCGGAACTCCCGGGCGAAGACGGGGAGGTTGCCGCCGAAGTTGCTCCAGCCGGAGGCGCCGGGGCCGCCACCGTGCAGCATGATGACGACGGGGGCGTCGGGCCGGTCGGCGGGGGCGGCCTCGTGGTAGTGCAGGGTGAGTCCGGCCGCCTTGACGGTGCGGGAGGTCGATGCGGGGGTGAGCTCGGTCATCTGCGGCACCTCTCAGGCCATGGTGTCTTGGATCTCGATGCCGAGGGCGCACTGCCCGTACATGACGAGGGCGCGCTCGGGGTCGTTGGCGGCGTGCCCGCGGCCGGTGTGGGCGTCGCGCCAGGCGCGCTGGACCGGTCCGGGGCCGGTGCGCATGGCGTTGCCGCCGGCGTTCTCCATGAGCAGGTCGATCGCGGCGACCGCGCGTTCGGTGGCGAGCACCTGGTCGCGGCGGGTGCGGGTGCGCAGTTCCATGGGGATCGCCTCGCCGCGCCCGGCGAGGGCGTACATGGCGCCGATGTTGCGGGTGAGCTGGAGCCAGGCGGCGTCGATGTCGCTGGCGGCGCGGGCGATGCGGACCTGGGCGAAGGGGTCCTCGGCGACCTGCTGTCCGTAGGAGACGCGGAACCGCCTGCGGGTGGCCTCGGCGTAGGAGTCGTAGGCGCCCTCGGCGATGCCGACGATCGGGGTGGCGATGGTGGTGGTGAAGACGCCGGCGTACGGCAGCCGGTAGACCGGTTCGGGGTTGACCGCGTGGCCGGGCACGTCCAGGGCGGTGACGGGGCCGAAGCTGAGGGCGCGGTGCTCGGGGACGAAGACGTCGTCGACGACGATGTCGTTGCTGCCCGTGCCGCGCAGTCCGACGGTGTCCCAGACGTCGTCCACGCGGTAGTCGGAGCGGGGGATCAGGAAGGTGCGCATGTCGACCGGGTTGCCCTCGGCGTCGGTGACGAGGCAGCCGAGGAGGACCCAGCGGGCGTGGTCGCAGCCGGAGGAGAAGTGCCAGCGGCCGGAGAGGCGGAAGCCGCCGTCGGCCGCGGCGGCCTTGCCGGTGGGGGCGTACGAGGAGGCGATGCGGGTCTTGGGGTCCTCGCCCCACACCTCCTGCTGGGCGCGCGGGTCGAAGAGGGCGACGTGCCAGGGGTGGACGCCGACCACGGAGGCGACCCAGCCGGTCGAACCGCAGGCCCTGGCGATCTCCTTGACGGCCGTGTAGAAGGCGACGGGGTCGGCGGCGCGGCCGCCGAAGGCCTTCGGCTGGAGGAGCTGGAAGAAGCCGGTGTCCTCCAGTTCCTTGACGGAGGCGTCGGGCACGCGGCGCAGTTCCTCGGCCTCGGCGGCGCGTTCGCGCAGGACGGGGGCGAGGTCGCGGACGGCTGCCAGGACGTCGTCGGCCATGGGGGCATCCCCTTTCGGGTCGTGGTGGGGGAATGCCAGGACCGTACGGGGAGCCGCCGCCGGGGTGAACGCGCTGCTCCCACTGAGCGGGAAGGCGGCGCGCGGGGTTCAGAGCATGGGGTCGTGGACGTCGAGGCCGACGGCGGCGCGGCCGAAGAGGGTGAGGGCGCGGTCGACGTCGTTGGCGGCCTGGCCGCGGCCGGTGTGGAGGTCGCGCCAGGCGCGGGCGAGGACGTCGCCGTCGCTGCGCAGGGGGCCGCCGGCGGTGTTCTCGCGCAGCAGGTCGACGGCGGTGAGGGCGCGTTCGGTGGCGAGGACCTGGTCCCGGCGGGCGCGGGCGCGCAGGGCGGTGGAGGGGTCGCCGCCGGCGCGGGCCACCGCGTACAGCTCGGCGGTGTTGCGGGCGAGCTGGAGCCGGGCGGCGTCGATCTCGCCGGCCGCGCGGGCGATGCGGACCTGGGCGAAGGGGTCCTCGGCGACGCGCCGGCCGTGCGGGAGCGCGGGGTGGCTGCGGGCGGTGTCGACGTGGTGGTCGTAGGCGCCTTCGGCGATGCCGACCATGACGGTGGAGACGGTGGTGGTGAAGAGGGCCGCGTAGGGCATCCGGTAGAGGGGTTCGGGGTTGGCCGCGTGTCCGGGGCAGCGGAGGGTGGTGACGGGGCCGTAGCCGAGGCTGCGGTGCTCGGGGACGAAGGCGTCGCCGACGACGATGTCGTTGCTGCCGCTGCCGCGCAGGCCGACGGTGTCCCAGACGTCGTCGACCCGGTAGTCGGTCCGGGGGACGAGGAAGGTCCGCAGGTCCAGCGGGTGGCCGTCGGCGTCGCTGACGAGTCCGCCGAGGAGGGCCCAGCGGGCGTGGTCGGCGCCGGCCGCGAAGTGCCAGCGTCCGGTGAGCCGGTAGCCGCCGTCGACGGGGGTGACGGTGCCGGTGGGGGCGTGCGAGGAGCAGATCAGGGCGGTGTCGTCGTCCGCCCACAGGTCGTCCTGGGCGCGGGGGTCGAGCTGGGCGGCGTACCAGGGGTGGACGCCGAGGACGGCGGTGGCCCAGCCGGTGGAGCCGCAGGCCCTGGCGATCTCGTGGACGGCGGCGTGGAAGACGTCGGGGGCGGCGGCGAGGCCGCCGTGGGCCCGGGGCCGCAGCAGCCGGAAGAACCCGGTGCGCTGCAGTTCCTCGATGGAGGCGTCGGGGACGCGGCGCAGTTCCTCGGCCTCGTCGGCGCGGGCGCGCAGGGCGGGGGCGAGGGCCCGGACGGCGGTGAGGACGTCGTGGTCGCGCATGGGGTGCCTCTCGGATCCGGGGTCCGGATCGTGGGCTCGTCCGGGGTGACGAGAGGGAACCTACGCGTTACCGTTCCGAGACGGAACACCCTCTTCCCCGTACCCGCGCCGCTCTGGCACGCTCCACGCAATACCGGAGATTACGGACGCGGCCGGGCTCTCGCCCCGTCGCGCCGTCCGTGTGGGAGGTGTCGATGACGACGCATGCCGCCGAGCGGGTCGAGCCCGAGGCCATGGTTCCGCCGCTGTCGCTGCTGGAGAAGGCGGCGAAGGTGCTCGGCGCGTTCCAGAGCGGCGGACCGCGCCTGACGCTCACCGAGGTCGTGCAGCGGTCCGGGATCCGGCGGTCGTCCGCGCACCGCATCCTGGACCAGCTGGTGCAGCTGCGCTGGCTGGAGCGGGAGGGCCGGGACTACCGGCTGGGCATGGGCATGCTGGAGCTCGGCGCGATGGCGTCGCACCACAACCGGCTGCGCCGGGCGGCCCTCCCCCATCTGCACGCCCTGCACGAGGCGACCGGGCATCTGGTGCACCTCACCGTGCTCGACGGCGCCGAGGTGGTCTATCTGGAGCGGATCGGCGGCTCGGACGACTCGGGCGTGCCGTCGCGGACCGGCGGCCGGCAGCCGGCGTACTGCACCGCGTCGGGCAAGGCGATCCTGGCGTTCAGCGACGCGCCGGTGGTGGAGCAGGTGATACGGAACGGGCTGCGGCCCCGCACGCCCCGGACGATCACCCGCCCCGAGCCGTTCCGGGCCGAGCTGGCGCTGGTCCGGGAGCGCGGGGTGGCCTTCGACCAGGAGGAGGGCTTCCGGGGCGTCTTCTGCGTGGCGGCGCCCGCGGGCCGCGCGGGGGGGGGGGTGGTCGCGCCGCCGCGGCCGCGCGCCGCCCGCCCC
>NZ_JBHYKM010000069.1:0-41338 GCF_042741435.1 Streptomyces sp. NPDC058955
GGCTTCGGCTCAGGCTTGGGCTCAGGCTTCGGCTCAGGCTTCGGCTCAGGCTTCGGCTCAGGCTTCGGCTCAGGCTTCGGCTCAGGCTTCGGCTCAGGCTTCGGCTCGGGCTTCGGCTCAGGCTTCGGCTCAGGCTTCGGCTCAGGCTTCGGCTCAGGCTTCGGCTCAGGCTTGGTCGGATCCACCGGGTCGACAGGGTCAACCGGGTCCACGGGGTCCACCGGATCCACCGGATCCACGGGGTCCACGGGGTCCACCGGGTCCACGGGGTCCACCGGATCCACCGGCACCGACGGCTCCACCCCGTACAGCATTTCCCGGAACACCCGCGACGACTGCGGATTCCGGTCGCACTGCCAGACGCCGTGCGGGCAGTAGTCCGTGATCGTGTGGTACAGCGGTTTGTGGTCGCGGATCCATTCCAGCATCCGCCGCATGTACGTCGGATTGTCGCCGTTCCGGAAGAGCCCCCACTCCGGGTAGGAGATCTGCTTTCCGTGCTCGGCCGCGAAATCGACCTGCTTCTGGAGTCCGTACGGCTCGTTCACGTGCCGGTCGAAATCGGCGCCGGACGGCTGGTCGTACGAGTCCATGCCGATGATGTCGACGACGTCGTCGCCCGGGTAGCACTCGGTCCACGGCACCGCGTCCAGGCCCCGGCTCGGGTTGAAGTCGAAGCGGAACCTCTGGCCGGGCACCGACCGCATGGTGGTGACGATCCGGTTCCAGTACTTCTTCCAGGCGGTCGGGTCGGGACCGCAGCGGTGGGTGTAGGTGGTGCCGTTCATCTCCCAGCCGAGGACGAGGACCGTGTCCAGGGCCCCGGCCTCGACCAGCCGGCGGGCGAGGGTGCGGAAGTGGTGGTCGTAGTAGCCGGCCGCGCCGAGCTGGAGCTGGCGGCGTACCTCCTGGTCGGAGACGCCGGCCTCGTTGCGTTCCAGCATGGGGACGTTGAGGACGAAGATCCGGTCGGTCTTCGAGTTGCGCCAGTCGGCCCAGGCGTCGAGGAAGCCGGGCGGGCCCTCGATGTTGGACCAGAGATCGCCGGGCAGGTACGTGTGGCCCACCCGCAGCTCACGGCCCCCGAGCCAGCGCTGCAGCTGGGCGATCCGGGTCACCCCGAGCGAACCGGAATCGAGGAAGGCTCCCATGGCGCTGGTGGCGGGGAGAGTCGGACCGGGGTCCTCCGTCGTTAGGGATGCGGCGGCGTGGGCGGGGGCCGACAGCACGACCGAACCCGAGGCGAGGAGACCGGCGGTGATCACCCCCAGCCATGTCCGTCTTCTTCTCGGTGTTCCTCCGACAGGTTCCACGGCCGCTCCTTCACACGCACGCCATTTGACGATCAGTCATTCCGATGTTCAGAAAGTATTCCTAATGAGCCGACCGTGAACTCCGCTTCCCTCCGCTCCGTAGTCCATTAGAGGATTTCATCGCCCAGTTGGGGCACCCGAGATGAAGGGGCAAATGCCCGTGCCGCCTTTCGACACCCGCGTACCCGCAGTCCTCGTGCGGCTCGACCGGAACCCCTTCCACCACGGGACCCTGGGCGCCGCCCGCTCCCTGGGCCGGGCCGGCGTCCCCGTCCACGCGGTCGTCGAGGCGGTCGGCAGCCCCGCCGCCCGCTCCCGGTACGTCCGCTCCGCCCACCCCCGGCCCGCCTCCTCGGCCTCCACCGAACTGGCCGCGCTGCTCCTCCGGATCGCCGGCGAGATCACCGACACGCCGTCAGATCCCGTGCTCGCGGTGCCCCTGGACGACATCAGCGCCCTCGCGCTGGCCCGCCGCCGCGCCGACCTCGCGGGCAGGATCCTGCTCCCCGAACAGAGCGAGGCGCAGCTGCTGAAGGTCGCGGACAAGGCCGCCCTCGCCGCGACCTGCGCCGCGCTCGGCCTCCCCCACCCCCGTACCGCACTCCCCTCCGGCGCCGACGAGGCCGCCGCCATGGCCTGGGCGCTGGGGCTGCCCGTGGTCGCCAAGTGGAGCCGCCCCTGGCTGCTGCCGACCGGATCCGGGCTGCGCAGTACGACGATCCTCCGCTCGCTCGCCGAGGTGCGGGAGCTGTACGGGCGCACCCCGCAGGCCGGCAGCCGGCTGCTGCTCCAGGAGCTGCTGCCGCCGGGGCCGGGCCTCGACTGGTTCTTCCACGGGTACGCGGACTCCGCCGGCCGCTGCGCCGCCGGGGCCACCGGGCGCAAGGAGCGCTCCTGGCCGGACGGGGCCGGGCTCACCGCCGTCGGCCGCTGGACGCCCAACCCGGACGTGGACCGGCTCGCCCGCGCCCTGCTCGACGCGCTCGGCTACCGGGGCGTGTGCGACCTCGACTTCCGGCTCGACCGGGCCACCGGCGCGTACCACCTGCTCGACTTCAACCCGCGCCCCGGCGCCCAGTTCCGGCTCTTCGCCGACCCCGCCGGGCTCGACGTGGTGCGGGCGCTGCACCTGGACCTCACCGGCCGGCCGGTGCCGCCGCACTCCCCCGCGTACGGCCGCCGCTTCGTCGTGGAGAACTACGCGGCGCTCTCCCTGCTCACCTCCCCGCGCCGCCGGTACGCCCCCGAGCCGGGCACCGCCCGGCGGGCCGCCGAGCGCGCCTGGTTCGCGGCCGACGACCCGGTGCCGGCGCTCGCCATGGGCCGTGCCTGGCTCGCCCATCTGCTGCGCCGGGCCCTGGCGGCGGTGCGGCGGCGGCTCGCGGCCGGCCGGCCCCGGCACCCGGCCACGCTGCCGGGCCCGGCGACCCGCGGCTCCTCCACCCAGCTCACCCAGCGATGAAGACGGAAGACACGATGGCGAACGCGATGACGACGGCGCACCCGGTGCACGACCTGGTGGTCGTCGGGGCCGGCCCCTACGGTCTCTCGGTGGCCGCGCACGCGGCGGCCCACGGGCTCGACCCGGTCACCTTCGGCCGCCCCATGGAGTCCTGGCACGCCATGCCCTCCGGGATGTACCTGAAGTCCGAGCCCTGGGCCTCCCACCTCTCCGACCCGGCCGGCGCGTACGGGCTCGACGCCTTCGCGGCGGCCCGGGGCGTGCCCGCCGAGCACGGCGTCCCGCTCCCGGTCCCCTTCTTCGCCGCCTACGGCGACTGGTTCGCCCGGCGGGCCGTGCCCGCCGTCGACGAGCGGCTGATCACCTCGGTGGCGCCCGCGCCGGAGGGCTTCCTCCTCACCGCCGAGGACGGCGGGACCGTACGGGCCCGCACGGTCGCCCTCGCCGTCGGCGTGCTCCCCTTCATGGAGGTCCCCGGCCCGCTCCGGCACCTCCCCCGCCGGTACGTCACCCACTCCAGCCACCACGGCGAACTGGACGCCCTCGCCGGGCGGGACGTCACCGTCGTCGGCGCCGGGCAGGCCGCCCTGGAGACCGCCGCGCTCCTCGTCGAGGCCGGCGCCGCCGCCGTCCGGGTCCTCGCCCGGGCGGACCGGCTCCGCTGGAACACCCTGCCGCCCGCCCTCGACCGCGGCCCGTGGCCCGCCCTGCGCGCCCCGCACACCGGCCTCGGCTGCGGCTGGCGGAACAAGCTGTACGCCGACACCCCGGGCGTCTTCCGGCGGCTGCCCGCCGCCACCCGGGCGCGGATCTTCGACTCGGCGCTCGGCCCGGCCGGCGCCTGGTGGCTGCGCGAGCGGTTCGCCGCCGTCGGCGACGTGCGCCTCGGCCACCGGATCACCGCGGCCGCGGTCACCGGCGACGACCGGCTCCGGCTCGACGTCGAGGGCCCGGACGGGACGGGCGTCCTGGAGACCGACCACGTGGTCGCGGCCACCGGCTTCGTGCCGTCCCTCGACCGGGCCGGGGTCCTGGACCCGGCGCTGCGGTCCGCGCTGCGCACGGTCGGGCCGGCCGGCGCCCCCGAGACCGGCGCGCTCTTCGAGTCGTCCTGGCCGGGCCTCTTCCTCGCCGGGCTGCTCACCGCCCCCTCGTACGGCCCCTCCATGCGCTTCGTGTTCGGCGCCGGCTACACGGCGGGCCGGCTGGTGACGGGGGTACGGCGGCGGCTGCGGGCCGGGGGCCGGGGCGGCCCCGTGGTGGGCCGGCCCCGCGGCGGCGGCCGGGCCGCGCCGGTGGGGGCGTAGACGCGGACCGGCCCCGGGGAGCGGATGCTCTCCCCGGGGCCGGTCCATGGCCGTCCGCGGTCGCGGCGGCCGGGGTCAGGCGTTGATGCAGACGTTGCCGGCGGCCGGGTTCAGCGCACCGATGATGTTCACGCTGTTGCCGCAGACGTTGATCGGCACGTGGATCGGGATCTGGACGACGTTGCCCGAGAGGACACCCGGCGAACCGATGGCGGCACCGTGCGCGTCGGCGTCGGCGAAGGCGGGCGTGGCCGCGCCCATGGCCATGATGACTCCGGCAATGACGGCAGCAGCCTTCTTGCACTTCATTTCGTCTGGTTCCTTTCCGCGGCGGAAGATCGGCCTCCGCTGCACACAGGGACAACGACAGGCTTCCGCGAAGGCAACCGGGAATTCCGATCCGATTCCGGCATTCACTCCGTTGCGCGCACGACACAGGGCCGGAGGAAGGAATTCCTCCGGCCCTGCGGCGCGCTTCCGGATCAGCTGTTGCCGATGCCGTTCCCGGAGAGGACCGGGATGTCCTCGACGAGGTGCGACAGCGGCTCGTCGCCCTTGGCCTGCGTCGAGTTCTCCGCGCACTGCTGGTTCTGCGGGGAGGACAGGACGTTGACGTCCTGGACCGCGACCGGGACGAGGATGCCGACGACCGAGCCGACGTTGCCCTTGACCGGGGCGCCGAGGCACAGCTTGTTCAGCGAGCCCTGGACGGCCGAGAACTGCGGGCTCATGTCGCCCTTGGTCTTCGAGTTGCCGAACGACTGGTGGGCGCCGTTCCCGGAGAGGGAGGTCGTGCCGCCGTCGTTGGCGATGGCCATCGCGGGAGCGGCGGCCGCGGCGGCGACGCCGACGGCCGAAGCGGTGACGGCCGCGGCCGTCATCATCTTCTTGATCACGGTGAATCCGTTTCTCTTCCCACCAATCGACCTGATTGATGCGACCGGATCAACACGCGGGCCGGGGAGGAGGTTCCGGCGCTTCACCCGATCGACTGGGTACGGCCACGAGCGCTGCCCCGCGCGCTCCGCCATCGGGGTGACAGGGCGGAACCCGCCGGTCCGGGGCGAGTTGATCAGGGGGCTCCCTGCACGGAGCCGGTTCTAGAAGGGAACTCCCGTGATCAAGAAGGTCATGGCCACCGCGGCCGCCGCCGCCTCGATCGTCGGCGCCTCCGCCGCCGCGGCCACCCCCGCCCTCGCCATCGCCGACGACGGCGGCACCACCTCCAAGAGCGGCAACTTCGCCCACCAGGAGTACGGCAACTCCACCACCTACGGAAACATGAGCCCGCAGTTCGCGCTCGTCCAGGGCTCGCTGAACAAGCCGTGCGTGGGTCTGCCGGCCAAGCTCAACGCGGGTTCGATCGTGGGCCTCGTCCCGATCTCCGTCCAGGACATCAACGTGCTGTCCTCCCCGCAGAACCAGCAGTGCGTCGAGAACTCGACGCAGGCCAAGGGCGACGAGCCGCTGTCGCACATCCTGGAGGACATCCCGATCCTCTCGGGCAACGGCGTGGCCAACAGCTGACGTCCCGCCTCGCCGGCGACGTCCGCGCGTCGAGGGGCCGCCCCGCCGGGGCGGCCCCTTCGCACGTCCCGCCGCGTCGCTAGCGCGGCCAGACGGGAGTGGACATCAGCCGCTCCCATTCCCGGTCGGGCATTCCCGGGACCGTCCGGCCGGCCTGGGCCCACTGGGTCACCAGGGCGGAATAGACGGGGAATTGCCGGGTCGACCGGATCCGGTCGGCGGTCGGCGGCTCGCTCACATACCGGCTCTTCGGAATGAAGGCCATCCGTTCCCATTTCCCGGGACGACCGGGATCAGGCGGCGCCATTCTCGCTCCCTCCGCTGCTATTCCCGCATCATTACACAAGCATCGCAACGGAGTGATTCAGTCACGCGTCGACGCGTCGCGCATCTCTGTGCGAACGGACTCGAAATACCGTGCGGGTATGAGATTTCCGCGTCCGCGGCGGCTCCTGCTCGTACCGGCGGCGCTTCTCGCGCTCGCCCCCGGGGCCCTCGCCTCCGCCCTCGGCGGTCCCGCCGAACTCCCCGCCCCCGCCCAGGGACTGAACCTGCTCGTCGTCGGCACGGACTCCCGGGACGGGATCACCGCCACCGAGAAGGAACGTTTCCGGCTCGGCGGCCAGGACTGCGACTGCACCGACGTGATGATGCTCGTGCACGTCTCCGCCGGGAACGACCGGGTCAGCGTGGTGTCGTTGCCCCGCGACTCGCTCGCCGAACTCCCGGGCCCGCACACCGACCTGCGGACCGGCAAGGTCCACGACCCGCACCTGGCGAAGATCAACGCGGCCCACGCGGAGGGCGGTTCGGCGCTCACCGTCGAGACCGTCGAGGCGGCGACCGGGCTCGACGTGCACCGCTACCTGGAGATCGACTTCCGGCGGTTCATGGACACCGTCGACCAGGTCGACGGCGGCGTGCCGATCTGCACGGCCAAGCCGCTGAAGGACCCGGCGACCGGGCTCGACCTGCCGGTCGGCACCCGGCGGGTGGGCGGCGGCGAGGGACTCCAGTACGTGCGCTCGCGGAAGGCCGACGGGGAGATGGACTTCGGCCGCATCCGCAAGCAGCAGAAGTTCGTCGTCAACACGCTGGACCGGATCCGGTCCGGCGGGATCCTCAAGGACCCGGCGAAGCTGCGCGCGCTCGCCTCGGCCCTGCGCGGGACGGAGAGCGCCGAGCGCGGTGTCTCGGTGGCCGAACTGCTCACGCTCGCCACCCGGCTGAAGGCCGTCGGGCCGTCCCGTACCGAGTTCGCGACCGTGCCCGTACGCGGCTTCAACCCGGTCGTCGAGGGCGTCGGGTCCACGGTGGGCTGGGACGAGGAGGGGGCCGCGGAGGTCTTCGCCCGGCTCCGCGCGGACCGTCCGCTGCCGCCCGGCGACGCGGTCGCCCCGAGCGAGATCTCCGTCGCCGACTACGCGCCGGCCCGGGGCTCTTCGCTCATCTGCCCGTAGGCCGTCCGGTGGACATGCCGGAACCTCCGACCCTCCGACCAGTTGATCAGCACGGCTCGGCACTCAGCGCGGGCCAGTCATCGAAAGGCCAGAACATGAAGAAGCTCCTCGCGACCGCTGCGGTGGCTGTTTCGGTCGTCGGCGCGACGGCCGGGCAGGCGCTCGCGATCGCCGACGACGGTGGCACCACCTCGCTCTCCGGCAACGGCGCGCACCAGGAGTTCGGCAACTCCGCCACCTACGGCGACATGAGCCCGCAGTTCGCGCTCGTCCAGGGTTCCCTGAACAAGCCGTGCATCGGTCTCCCGGCCAAGGTCAACGCCGGCTCGATCGTCGGTCTCGTCCCGATCGCGGTGCAGGACATCAACGTGCTGTCCTCCCCGCAGAACCAGCAGTGCGTCGAGAACTCGACGCAGGCCAAGGGCGACGAGCCGCTGTCGCACATCCTCAGCGACATCCCCGTGCTGTCCGGCAACGGCGCCGGCAACAGCTGAGCAACGCCGCTCGGCCACGGCGCGGCCCCGTCGTCCCTCTCCGGAGGGGCGGCGGGGCCGTGTCCGTGCACGGGGCTCAGCCGAGCGCGCGGGCCAGGGCGTCCGGGTCGGTGACGGGTGCGTCGCAGGTGAAGTGGCGGCAGACGTACGCGGCGGAGGACCCGGCGACCAGGGGGCGGTCGCGCAGGAGCGGGAACTCCTCGCCGTCGGGGGCTCCGGCGGCGAGGACCGCTCCCGGGGTGGTCGCCCTCAGGGCCGTACGGCGCAGCTCCTGGAAGACCGGGTCGGCGGCGTTGCCGACGACGGCGATCTCCCGGGGGCCGTCGAGCAGGGCCTCGGCGACGGCGAGCCCCCAGCCGATGAAGCGGGGGGCGCGCGGGCCGAGCGCCTTCACCACGCCGAGGGCGCCCTCGGCGGCGGTCCGGTGGGCCTCCGAGCCGGTGTGGGCCGCGTACGAGAGCAGTGCTCCGGCCGCGGCGGTCCAGCCGGACGGGGTGGCGTTGTCGGTGGGGTCCTGGGGGCGCCGGATGAGGGCCTCGGCGTCGTGGGCCGTGTCGTACAGCGCCCCGCCCTCGCCGGTGAAACGGTCGAGGACGTGGTCCAGGAGGAGGCCGGCGAAGTCCAGCCAGGCGCCCTCGCCGGTGACGGCGGCGAGGGCGAGGAAGCCTTCGGCGACGTCGGCGTAGTCCTCCAGGACGCCCGCGTGGCCGCCGGCCCGCCCGTCCTTCGAGGTGCGGGTGAGCCGGCCGCCGTCGTCGAGGTGGAGGCGGACCAGCAGGTCGGCGGCCTCGGTGGCGCGCTCGACCAGGTCGGGGCGGTCGAAGAGGGCGCCGGTCTCGGCGAGGGCGGCGACCGCGAGGCCGTTCCAGGCGGCGACGATCTTGTCGTCGCGGCCGGGGCGCTCGCGCCGCTCGCGGGCCGCGTGCAGCCGGGTGCGGATGGAGGCGATCCGGCCGGCGTCGGCGGGGCCCGCCTCCTGGGGGAGCTGGAGGACCGAGGCACCGTGCTCGAAGGTGCCGTCCTCGGTGACGCCGTAGTGACGGGCGGCGAGGGCGGCGTCGTCCGCGCCGAGGGCCTCCTCCAGCTGGGCCGGGGTCCAGGCGTAGTAGGCGCCCTCGACGTGCCGGCCGGTGCCGTCGTCGGAGTCCGCGTCGAGCGCGGAGGCGAAGCCGCCCTCGGGGGTGCGGAGTTCGCGGACCATGAAGTCGGCGGTCTCCAGGGCGACCCGGCGGGCCAGGTCGCTGCCGGTCGCCTTCCACAGGTGGGCGTAGACGCGGCAGAGCAGCGCGTTGTCGTACAGCATCTTCTCGAAGTGCGGGACGACCCAGGCGCGGTCCACGGCGTAGCGGGCGAAGCCGCCGCCGAGCTGGTCGTAGATGCCGCCGCGGGCCATCGCCTCGCAGGTGTCGGCGGCCATCTGGAGGGCGCCCTCGGAGCCGGTGCGGGCGTGGTGGCGGAGCAGGAACTCCAGGACCATCGACGGCGGGAACTTGGGCGCGCCGCCGAAGCCGCCGCGGGTGGCGTCGTACTCCCGGGTGAGGCCGAGCAGCGCGGCGGCGAGCTCCTCCTCACCGGGGAGGCCGTCGCCGGCGACGGCGAGGGAGCGGCCCGAGAGGTCCTTCACGATCCGGTCGGCGACCTCGGCGACCTCGCCGCGCCGCTCGGCCCAGGCGGTGTGGACGCCTTCGAGGACCTCGGTGAAGGACGGCATGCCGTGGCGCGGCTCCGGCGGGAAGTAGGTGCCGAAGTAGAAGGGCGCCGCGTCGGGCGTGAGGAAGACGGTCATGGGCCAGCCGCCCTGGCCGGTGGCGGCCTGCACGGCCTCCATGTAGACGGCGTCGACGTCGGGCCGCTCCTCGCGGTCGACCTTGACGGCGACGAAGTGCTCGTTGACCACCGCGGCGGTGGCCTCGTCCTCGAAGGACTCGTGGGCCATCACGTGGCACCAGTGGCAGGAGCTGTAGCCGACGCTGAGGAGGACCGGGACGTCGCGGCGGCGGGCCTCCTCGAACGCCTCGGCGGACCAGGGCCACCAGTCGACCGGGTTGTCGGCGTGCTGGAGGAGGTAGGGGGAGGTCTCATGGGCCAGTCGGTTCGCCATGGGGCCATCCTGCCGCAGTCGGCCCGGTCCCCGGGGGGTGGGGCCGGAGGGGCGCGAATTACAAGCGGGGGGGGCCCTACTGCCGCCCAAGGGGGGGGGGGGGGGGGGGGGGGGGGGGGGGGTGCTCGGGGGCCCCGGGGGGCCCGCGGGGGCCCCCGGCGCCCCGGGCGCCCCGCCCGGGGGGGGCGCGGCCCCCCCGTGCCGCTACTTCGAGGCGGCGGGCGCCTTCGTGCCGCCCTTGCCGGCCTCGGCCGGGTCGGGGGCCTCCTCGAAGGAGACGCGGTTCATGTGGCGGTTCATCGACTTCATCAGCGCCCAGACCGCGAGGGCCAGGGCGGCGAAGACGACGAAGCCGAGGACGCCCGGCGTCACCTTGTTCTTGTCCAGCTCTTCGGCGGCGAAGGGGACCAGCTGCGTCAGTGCGAGGTGTGCGCTCATGTCAGGCATTGTCGCGGATGCCCGCGAAGAGATCTTCCTCGGGGAGGGAGGTCGGCACCAGCGACTTGCTGAGCTCGTACTCCTCCGTCGGCCAGACCTCCTTCTGGATCTCCATCGGGACGCGGAACCAGCCGCCGTCGGGGTCGATCTGGGTGCGGTGGGCGATCAGGGCCTTGTCGCGGGTCTCGAAGAAGTCGGCGCACGGGACGAAGGTGGTGAGCGTCCGCTCCTTGCGCTCGAACTCGCTCCACCGCTGCAGCCACTCGCCGTAGGGGGACTCCAGGCCCCGGTCGAGGAGGGCCTGGTGCAGCGCCTCGGTGCGCGGCCGGTTGAAGCCCTGGTTGTAGTAGAGCTTCTGCGGCTGGAAGACGGGGCCGTACTCGGCCTCGGGGAACGCGTCGGCGTCGGCCGCACCGTCGAAGGCCACCATCGTGATCTTGTGGGTCATGATGTGGTCGGGGTGCGGGTAGCCGCCGTTCTCGTCGTAGGTCGTGATGACCTGCGGACGGAAGGAGCGGATCTTGCGGACCAGCTCGCCGGCGGCGTGGTCCACGTCCTCCAGGGCGAAGCAGCCCTCGGGGAGCGGGGGCAGCGGGTCGCCCTCGGGGAGGCCGGAGTCGACGAAGCCGAGCCACTCCTGCTCGACGCCCAGGATCTCCCGGGCCTCGTCCATCTCCTTGCGGCGGACCTCGTGGATGTTCGCCTCGATGTAGGGGTCGCCCTGGAGCTTGGGGTTCAGGACCGAGCCGCGCTCGCCACCCGTGCACGTCACCACGAGGACGTCCACCCCCTCGGACACGTACTTGGCCATGGTCGCCGCGCCCTTGCTCGACTCGTCGTCGGGGTGGGCGTGAACGGCCATCAGTCGCAGCTGCTCAGTCAAGACTCGATCCTCGGTGATTCGTCGCGGAGGGTGGTCTCTATAGTGACGGAATCGGGGGGAGGAAAATTCCGCGCCCCCGCCCCGAGAGGACCGATACATGACAGCGGTGCGAGAGCAGCTGCCCGAGGGGCGCTACGGGCGCTCGGCGGACGAGCGGGCCGACCGGAAGCTGAAGGTCGTCGGAGCGGTCCTCGGCACCCTCTTCCTGGCCATGATCGGCTGGTTCGGCTGGCACTACGTGGTCGACAGCGAGATCAGCGCCGAGATGATCAAGTTCGACGTGGTGAGCGACACCGAGGTGCAGGTGCACCTGGAGGTCCGCAAGGACCGGGGCGTCGAGGGCGTGTGCACGCTCCGGTCCCGCTCCGAGGACGGCGCCGAGGTGGCCCGCAAGGACGTGACGGTCGCCGAGCCGGGCACCCGCGTCGACCGCGTCTACTCCCTGCGGACCACCGCCCGCGCGACCAGTGCCGAGCTCATGGGGTGTACGGCGCGGTAGCGGTGGGTAGGGGAGGGGGAGCGAGTTCCGGCGGGTCGCCGCGGTGACCTGGAGCGACGCCATCCCGATGGTTTATGTCCTCCCGCTTTCCGCCACTCATTGTTAGGCTCGTGCTTTCGCCCACCCGGGAAGCGAGGGTTTTCCGCGTAGGGCGATGCTTTGTATTCCCAGTACCTACGAGGAGCACCTGTGACCCAGACCAGCGACAACGTCACCTGGCTCACCCAGGAGGCGTACAACAAGCTCAAGGACGAGCTTGAGTACCTGTCTGGTCCCGCGCGTACCGAGATCGCCGCGAAGATCGCAGCCGCGCGCGAGGAGGGCGACCTGCGCGAGAACGGCGGGTACCACGCGGCCAAGGAGGAGCAGGGCAAGCAGGAGCTCCGGGTCCGCCAGCTCACCCAGCTGCTGCAGAACGCCAAGGTCGGCGAGGCCCCGGCGGACGACGGCGTCGTCGAGCCCGGCATGGTCGTGACGATCGCCTTCGACGGCGACGAGTCCGACACGATGACCTTCCTGCTCGCCTCCCGCGAGTACGCGAGCGGTGACATCGAGACCTACTCGCCGCAGTCGCCGCTCGGTATCGGCGTCAACGGCAAGAAGGCCGGCGACGACGCCGAGTACGAGCTGCCGAACGGCAAGAAGGCCATGGTGAAGATCCTCAGCGCGAAGCCGTACACCGGCTGAGGCTCCCCCTTTTCCGTACGTGCGAAGGGCCGGTCCCCCCGAGGGGGCCGGCCCTTCGACGTTCCGGCTGCCGCTCAGGCGGAGGCGGAGCGGTACTTGCGGACGGAGAGGGTGCGGAAGACGGCGATGATCAGCAGCGACCAGAGGAGCGAGGCCCACACGGGGTGCTGCATGGGCCAGGCGTCGGACTGGACGACGCCGGGGTTGCCGAAGAGCTCGCGGCACGCCTGGACGGTGGCGCTGAAGGGGTTCCACTCGGCGATGGGCCGGATCCAGTCGGCCATCTGGCTGGGGTCCACGAACGCGTTGGAGACGAAGGTGACCGGGAAGAGCCAGATCAGGCCGCCGGAGGTGGCCGCCTCCGGGGTCCGGACGGAGAGGCCGATGAGGGCGCCGATCCAGGAGAAGGCGTAGCCGAGCAGGAGCAGCAGGGCGAAGGCGCCGAGCGCCTTGGGGACGCCCTCGTGGATGCGCCAGCCGACGAGGAGGCCGACGATCGCGAGGACCACGAGGGTGAGCGCGGTCTGGACGAGGTCGGCGAGGGTGCGGCCGGTGAGGACGGCGCCGCGGGCCATGGGGAGCGAGCGGAAGCGGTCGACGAGGCCCTTGCTCATGTCGTCGGCGATGCCGGCGCCCGCTCCGGCGGTGGCGAAGGTGACGGTCTGGGCGAAGATGCCGGCCATCAGGAAGTTCCGGTAGACGACCGGGTCGGTGTTGCCGCCGACGCTCATGGAGCCGCCGAAGACGAAGCTGAACAGGACCACGAACATGACCGGCTGGATCAGTCCGAAGATGACCATCTCCGGGATCCGGGTCATGCGGATCAGGTTCCGCTGGGTGACGACGAGGGAGTCCGCGATCGACTGGACGATCCCGCCGCGGGGTGCGGGGACGTGCGGGGCGGTGTCGGTGAGGGTGGTCACGCGGTGGGCTCCTTCCGGTGCTTGCGGCCCCGGGCGGGGGGCCGGTCCGCGCCGGTCCCGGTCCCGGTCCCGTTCCCGTTCCCGTTCTCGTTCCCGTTCTCGTCGTACTGCTCGCGCGCGGCGGCGTGGCCGGTGAGGGAGATGAAGACGTCGTCGAGGGTGGGGCGGCGCAGGCCGATGTCGTCGATCTCGACGCCGACGGCGTCCAGGTCGCGGATGACCTCGGCGAGCAGCTTGGCGCCGCCGGTGACGGGGACGGTGAGCTTGCGGGTGTGGTCCTCGACGGAGACGTCGTCGAGGCCGCGTTCGCCGGGGCCGTAGCGGGCGAGGACGGCGCGGGCGGGGGCGATGGCGTCGCGGTCGTGGACGACGACCTCGACGCGCTCGCCGCCGGTGCGGTCCTTGAGCTGGTCGGAGGTGCCGCGGGCGATGACCTTGCCGTGGTCGACCACCGCGATGTCGTGGGCGAGGTGGTCGGCCTCCTCCAGGTACTGGGTGGTGAGGAGGAGGGTGGTGCCGCCGGAGACGAGTTCCTTGATGACGTCCCACAGGGCCTGGCGGTTGCGGGGGTCGAGGCCGGTGGTCGGCTCGTCCATGAACATGACGGGCGGGGAGACGACCAGGGCGGCGGCGAGGTCGAGGCGACGGCGCATGCCGCCGGAGTACGTCTTGGCGGGGCGGTCGGCGGCGTCGTCGAGGCGGAACCGCTCCAGCAGCTCGTCGGCCCGGGCCTTCGCGGCCCGCGCCTTCATCTGGTAGAGCCGGCCGACCATCTGGAGGTTCTCGCGGCCGGTGAGGTACTCGTCGACGGCGGCGAACTGGCCGGAGAGGCCGATGGAGCGGCGGACCTCGTTGGGGTGTCTCAGGACGTCGACCCCGGCGACCGTGGCGGTGCCGCTGTCGGGCCTGAGCAGGGTCGTCAGGACCCGTACGGTGGTGGTCTTCCCCGCTCCGTTGGGACCGAGCAGACCGAGGACGGTGCCCTCGGGCACGTCGAGGTCCACCCCGTCCAGAGCGGTGACGTCGCCGAAGGTCTTCACCAGTCCCTCGGCGTGGATCGCGCCTGGCATGTCCACACTCCCGGATCATTTCGGGCATTTCTGCCGATCCTAGGACAGTGGGCGGCGCCGTGCTCAGGCCAGGACCGTGTAGCCCGCCTCCCGCAGCGCCCCCTCCACCTCCCGGCAGTGCTCCGGCCCCTTCGTCTCCAGGTGCAGCTCCACCTCGACCTCCGTCAGCCCGAGCCGCGGATCGGTCCGCACGTGACTGACGTCGAGCACGTTCGCGTCCACCACCGTCAGCACCGCGAGCAGCGTCGCCAGCGCCCCCGGCCGGTCCGCCACCCGCAGCCGCAGGCTCAGATAGCGCCCGGCGGCCGCCATGCCGTGCCGCAGGATCCGCTGGAGCAGCAGCGGATCCACGTTGCCGCCCGACAGGACCGCGACGACCGGGCCACGGAACGACTCCGGGTCGCTCAGCAGCGCCGCCACCGGGCTCGCCCCGGCCGGCTCCACCACCAGCTTCGCCCGCTCCAGGCAGAGCAGCAGCGCCGAGGAGAGCGCGTCCTCCGAGACCGTGCGCACCTCGTCCACGTACTCCTGGACCAGGGCGAACGGCACGTCCCCCGGCCGCCCCACCTTGATCCCGTCGGCCATCGTCACCGGCGAGTCGACCACCACCGGGTGCCCGGCGGCCAGCGACGGCGGATAGGCCGCCGCGCCCTCCGCCTGCACGCCCACGATCCGCACGTCCGGGCGGACCGACTTCACCGCGAGGCCGATGCCGGCCGCCAGCCCGCCGCCGCCGATGCCGACGACGATCGTGCGCACCTCCGGGCACTGCTCCAGGATCTCCAGGCCCACCGTGCCCTGGCCGACGATCACGTCCGGGTGGTCGAAGGGGTGGATGAAGACGGCGCCGGTCTCCCGCGCGTACTCCTGCGCCGCGGCCAGCGTCTCGTCCACCACGTGCCCGTGCAGCCGCACGTCGGCGCCGTACTCCCGGGTCGCCGCGACCTTCGGCAGCGGCGCCCCGACCGGCATGAACACGGTCGCGCGCACACCGAGAAGCCGCGAGGCGAGCGCCACGCCCTGCGCGTGGTTCCCCGCCGAGGCGGCGACCACCCCGGCCGCCTTCTCCTCCGGCCGGAGCCCGGCGATCCGCACGTACGCGCCGCGCAGCTTGAACGAGCCGGTCCGCTGCAGGTTCTCGCACTTGAGCAGCACCGGCGCCCCGACCAGCGAGGACAGATGGCGGCTGCCCTCCAGGGCGGTCGTCCGGGCCACCCCCGCCAGCATCTTCTGCGCCCCGCGCACGTCGTCGAGCATCAGGCGGTGCAAGGGGCGTCGCGTACCGAAGGTCATGACCCCAAGTCTCGCAGCTCACCGGCCCTGCGGCCGCGCGGACCGCGGTCCCGGAACGGGTTTGCGCACGGCCGGTACGGAGCCCCTCCCGTCCGCGTACTCTGTCCCCCACACCGACCACCCCCGCACGAGAGAGCCCCCCAGCCATGCCCACATCTCAGGACATGACGACTGAGCTTGATCCCGGTCTCCTCGATGCCCTCCAGCACCAGGTGGCCGTCTTCGCCCGCCGGGCCGAGCAGACCCGCCTCGGCGGCACCGGCCAGCTCCGCAACTCCATGGACCGGGCCGCCTACCTCCTCCTGAACCGGCTCGACCAGGAAGGGCCGATGGGCGTCAAGGCGCTCGCGGCGGGCATGGGGATCGACTCCTCGACCGTCACCCGCCAGGTCGCCCCGCTCGTCGACTCCGGCCTCGTCAGCCGGACCTCGCACCCCGAGGACGGCCGCGCGGTCGTCCTGCAGCTCTCCCCGCGCGGCCTCGACCGCCTGGAGGAGGTCCGCTCCTCGCGGCGCACGCTGATGGCCGAGGTCACCGACGGCTGGACCGAGGACGAGCGCACCTCCTTCTGCTCCCTGCTCACCCGCTTCAACGCGGCGCTCTCCGCCCGCCAGGGCGCCGCCACCGGTTCCCCGCAGAGCGGCTGACCCCGCGCGGGGAGACCCGCGCACGGGGGTTGACCCCGCTCCGCCCCGGACCCATACATGAGGGATGGGGAACCGGAGCCGATCCGAACACGCCGCCCGCGCCGGGGAGTTCGACGCCTTCGTGGCGGGCGCCGCAGGGCGGCTGCTGCACGTCGCCACGCTGCTCACCGCCGAGACCCGGGCCCGGAACCCGTACGCCCACGCCCTGCTGACCGCCGCCCTCGCCCACACGTACGCGGTGCTCGACCGGGGCGGCGACGAGGACCCGTACGCGCTCACCCGGGACGAGCTGGCGCTCCGCTTCGCCCGGACCGCCTGGCGCCACCGCACCGGCCGCGGCGGGATCCTCGGCGCCCTCACCCCCGCCGAGCGGCTGGTGCTGGTGCTGCGGCTGTACGAGGGCGTGCCCGAGGAGCAGACCGCCGCGCTGCTCGGGCTCCCGGAGGCCCGGATCCGGGCGGTGTGCGCCCGCGCGGTGGCCCGGATGCGGGTGGCGGGCCGGTCGGAGGAGGCGGCGTGAGGCACGGCGAGAAGGAGGCGGCCGTCCGGCGGCTGCTCGACACCCCGCACCCTCCGGTGCCGGCCGGGTTCGGGGCGCGGGCGGCGGAGCGCGGCGGCCGGGTGCGGCGGCGGCGCCGGGTGCTGCGGCGGGCCGGCGGGGTGCTGGCCGGGATCGCGGCGCTCTGCTTCACGGTCTGGGCGGTGGAGGCCCGCCCGTGGGAGGCGCCGCCGGCGGCGACGACGCCGCCGTTCGCCGGGCCGTGACGACGGCCCTAGCCTGGATGGAGGGGGTCGGTCGGAACCGGATCGCAGGAGGCCGACATGACCAGGAAAGCCGCCGACTGCCGGGACACCCCGAGCGTGTCGGGCTGCACGCTCTACATCTCGGGCGAGGAGGAGGAAGTGGTCCGCGCCGCGGCCGAGCACGCGGTCTCCGTCCACGAGCACCAGGACACCCAGGAGCTGCGCGACGAGGTCAGGGCGAGCCTGAAGGACGCGCTGCCCGGGACCTGAGCGGCACCGGCACGGGGGCCGGCGGGGGGGCGGGGCCCCCCCCCCCCCCCCCCGCCGTCGGGCGGGGGGCGCGCCCCACCACCCCCCCCGGGGGGGGCCCGAGTGTGTCGGGGGGCGCCCCCGGCCCGGGCGCCCGGGCCCGGCGCCGCCCGGCGGGGGGCCGGGGGGGGGCACCCCCCCCCCCGGCCCCCCTTCCGGTTCGGGGTACGGGTCAGCCCAGCGCCTCGCGCAGGTCGGCGATCAGGTCGTCGGCGTTCTCGATGCCCACCGACAGGCGGACCAGGTCGGCCGGGACCTCGAGGGCGGAACCGGCGACGCTGGCGTGCGTCATCCGGCCCGGGTGCTCGATCAGCGACTCGACGCCGCCGAGGGACTCGCCCAGGGTGAAGAGCTTCGCGCGGTTGCAGACGCCGACCGCCGCCTCCTCGCCGCCCTCGACGCGGAACGAGATCATGCCGCCGAAGGAGCGCATCTGCTTGGCCGCGACCTCGTGGCCCGGGTGCTCGGCGAGGCCCGGGTAGAGGACCTGCGTGACCTTCGGGTGCCGGGTCAGGAAGTCGGCGACCTTGGTGGCGTTCTCGCTGTGCCGGTCCATCCGGACGGCGAGGGTCTTGATGCCGCGCAGCACGATCCACGAGTCGAACGGACCGGCCACCGCGCCCATCGCGTTCTGGTGGTAGGCCAGCTCCTCGCCGAGCTCCGCGTCGGCCGCGATCAGGGCGCCGCCGACGACGTCCGAGTGGCCGCCCATGTACTTGGTGAGGGAGTGGACGACGACGTCCGCGCCGAGCGCCAGCGGCTGCTGGAGGTAGGGCGAGGCGAAGGTGTTGTCGACGACCAGCTTCACCCCGGCCTGGCGGGCCACGCCCGCGATCGCCTCGATGTCGGTGATGCCGAGCAGCGGGTTCGACGGGGTCTCGACCCAGATCAGCTTGGTGCGGTCGTTGATCGCGCCGCGCACGGACGCGATGTCGGAGGTGTCGGCGACGGAGAAGTCCACGCCCCAGCGCTGCACGACCTTGGCGAAGAGCCGGAAGGTGCCGCCGTAGGCGTCGTTGGGGATGACCACGTGGTCGCCGGGCACGAGGAGCGTGCGCAGCAGGCAGTCCTCGGCGGCCAGGCCGGAGGCGAAGGCGAGGCCGCGGCGGCCTCCCTCCAGGGCCGCCAGGTTCTCCTCCAGGGCGGTACGGGTCGGATTGGCGCTGCGGCTGTACTCGTAGCCGCCGCGGAGCCCGCCCACACCGTCCTGCTTGTAGGTGGACACCTGGTAGATGGGCGGGACGACCGCGCCGGTCAGCGGGTCGGCGGTGTTGCCCGCGTGGATGGCGCGGGTCTCGAAGTTCTGGTGGCTGTGCTGGTCGCTCATGGTCAGGAGCGTAGTGCCGGGTGCGGCCCACCGCCGCGATTCGTCCACGACGGCGTCCTGGACAATGGACCCATGGAGATTCTCTGGTTCCTGATCGCGCTGGGCCTGCTCTTCGGCGTCCTCGGCCCCTACGTGCTGCGCCGCCGCGGCGGCGGCATCCGGCAGGTCGCGCCCGGCACGCCCGACGCGGCCGATCCGGAGGCGTACGGATTCGTCCGCCAGGAGGAGCTGGACGTGCGGCTGCCCGGTCCCGACCGGGATCTCCTCGACGTCCTCGACGTCGTGCAGGCCACCCAGGACTGGCGGGCCGCCTCGCAGCTGCTCGCCGGGACCGGGAAGGACGGCGAGGTCCGCTGGCAGCGCGTCCAGGCGTTCGCCGGGGCGGCCTCCCTGGAGCTCGCCGAGAAGCCCGGCGTCGGCGGCGCCTGGCTGCGCGCCTGGCGCTCGGACGCGCCGAAGGACGCCGGCGCCGCCGCGGTGCACGCCGAGTTCCTGGTGCAGCAGGCGTGGCGCTCCTCGGCGGCCGGCTCGGACGACTTCCGGATCATCCTGGAGGAGGCCCGGAAGGTCGCCGACGAGGCGGCGCTGCTGGCGCCCGGCGACCCCGTCCCGTACATCACGCAGCTCGCGGTCGCCCGCGGACTGGGCTACAGCCCCGAGCAGTTCGACCAGGTGTGGGCGAAGGTCATCGACCGGGCGCCGCGGCACATGGGCGCGCACCTGGCGGCGCTGCACTACTGGTGCGAGAAGTGGCACGGCTCGCGCGAGGAGGCCGACCACTTCGCGACGACGGCCGCCGCGCGCGCCCCGCAGGGCTCGCTGCTCGCCGCGCTGCCGCTCTTCGCGGTCTTCGAGCACGTGCCGGACGTGGTGCTGGTGCAGGACTTCTACCGCACGGCGGTGGTGAGCAAGGCGATGGAGGGCGCGCTGTACGCGGTCCACTCGGCCCGCCCCGACGACCCGATGCTGGCGCACGTGCGCCACCTGCTGGTGTGGTTCCTGGTCCGCGGCGAGCGCTGGGCCGAGGCGATGCACCAGCTGGTCCACGTCGACGGCCACGTCGGCGCGCTGCCCTGGACCCTGAGCGGCGACCCGGCGGCCGAGTACACCCTGCACCGGAACCTGGCGGTGGCCGGCTACGAGGCGAACGGCGGGAACCCGGCGACGCTGCGGCGCTGACCGGGCGGCGGCGGGGAACAGGGGTGGGCGCGCCGGTGTTGTGCGGACTGCCCGGTCCGCGTCGAGGAGAGATGCCGCATGTTCCTGTCCCGTACCCCCGTGCTGCCCGCCCCGGAGCAGGCCCTGCGTGGCCGCCCGGAGCCGGAGTTCTCCGTCCCCGAGCGCCACACGGTGCTCGGCAACCCGCTGCTCGGGCCGTACCCGGAGGGCCTGGAGACGGCCGACTTCGGGCTCGGCTGTTTCTGGGGCGCCGAGCGGAAGTTCTGGCAGACCGACGGCGTCTGGACGACGCTCGTCGGCTACCAGGGCGGTTACACGCCGAACCCGACGTACGAGGAGGTCTGCTCGGGTCTCACCGGGCACACCGAGGTCGTCCGGGTGGTCTTCGACCCGGCGAAGGTGTCGTACGAGACGCTGCTGAAGGTCTTCTGGGAGTCCCACGACCCGACCCAGGGCTTCCGCCAGGGCAATGACGTGGGCACCCAGTACCGCTCGGCCGTCTACACCCACTCCCCCGCCCAGGCGGAGACGGCGGAGGCGTCCCGGGCCGCCTACCAGAAGGTGCTCGCCGCCTCCGGCTACGGCGAGATCACCACCGCCGTCCTCCCGGTGGACGACCGCCCGTTCTACCCGGCGGAGGCGTACCACCAGCAGTACCTGGACAAGAACCCGGCCGGTTACTGCGGCATCGGCGGCACCGGCGTCTCCTGCCCGATCGGGGTGGCGCCGGCGGAGTAGGCCGCGCGCAGGGCCGCGGCCGTCGCGGCCGGGGCGTACCCCTCGGGGGTGCCGTCGATCAGCAGCACGTCGCCCGCCATGTGGCGGGTCCGCAGGGGCAGCAGGGCCTGGTACGGCTCGGAGTCGTACCAGGCCCTCGCCTTGTCGTACGACGGGAAGGCGATGATGACGACGGCGCCGGGCCACTCGCCTTCGAGCACCTCGCGCCGGGGTGCGCCGTGCACGAGGAAGCGTCCGCCGAAGGGGTCCAGGGTGGCCTGGATGCCTTCCATGTAGGCGAGCACCTCGGGGTCGAGGACGGGTGTCGGGCTCAGGTTGGCCATCGCGTATGCGGTCATGGGACCAGCCTGCCGGGGCGCGGCGGCGGGTTCGATGACGTCGGAGGTCATGCTCCGGCCGGGGACGCGGGGTGGAGGTGTCGGCCACCGGGTACAGGAGGCTGGACCTGTTGCGCGGCTCGGTCGAGCCGCTGTGCGACAAGGTGGCCTGAGCACGGGGAAGGGCCCCCTCCGCAGCGGAGGGGGCCCTTGTCCCGGAGCCGTGCGGCGGGTCAGACCGCCGAGCCGGCCTTCCAGGCCGACCAGTTCATGTTCCAGCCGTTGAGGCCGTTGTCGGGGGCGATCGTCTTGTCCTTGGAGTTCTTGACGATGACGACGTCGCCGGTGATCGACTGGTCGTAGAACCAGGCGGCCATCTGGTTGGGGTCGCCGGCGCCCTTGACGTCGGCGAGGCCGACGCAGCCGTGGCTGGTGTTCACGGAACCGAAGATGGAGCGGGCGCCCCAGTAGTTGCCGTGGATGAAGGTGCCGGAGGTGGACAGGCGCATGGCGTGCGGCACGTCCTTGATGTCGTACTCGCCCTTGCCGTCGGAGTCGGTGAAGCCGACGGTGGCGCCGTTCATCCGGGTCTCCTTGAACTTCTCGGAGATCACCATCTGGCCGTTGTAGGTGGTGTTGTCCGGGGAGCCGGCGGAGATCGGGATGGTCCGGAGCACCTTGCCGTCGCGCACGACGGTCATCGTCTTCTTCTCGACGTCGACCGTGGAGACCTGGCTGCGGCCGACGGTGAAGGTGACGGTCTTCTGCTGGACGCCGTAGACGCCGTCGGCGCCCTCGACGCCGTCGAGGTCGAGCTTGAGGGTGACCTTCGAGCCGGCCTTCCAGTAGTCGTCCGGGCGGAAGTCGAGGCGGGTCGAGTTGAACCAGTGGCCGACGACCTCCTGACCGGAGCTGGAGGAGACCGTGATGCCGCTCTGGACGGCCTTCTTGTCGGTGATCGCCTTGTTGAAGTTGATCGAGACCGGCATGCCCACGCCGACGGTCGAGCCGTCCTCGGGGGTGAAGTTGCCGATGAAGCTGTTCTCCTTCGACACGGTGGTGAAGGAGGAGTTCTCGTGCGCCTCCAGGCCGCCCGCGTCGACGGCGGTGGCGGCGATCTTGTAGACGGTGGCGCGCTCCAGCTGGCCGGTCGGCTTCCAGGAGAGGCCGTCGGCCGCTATCTCGCCCTTGACCTCGGTGCCCTCGGCGGAGGTCATGGTGACCTCGGTGAGCTTGCCCTCGGTGACGGCGACCTTGGCGTCGTTGTTGATGGAGGCGTTCTGCGCGCCGTTCTCCGGCGAGATGGTGATCTGCGCCTTGGAGGTCTTCTGCTCGGCGGCCTCGTCGACCTGGGCCTGTGACGTGGCGGTGGGCGATCCGGCCGCGGCCGCGCCGGCCGGGTCGTCGTCGTTGCAGGCCGAGAGCACGAGTACGCCGCTCAGCACCGCCGCCGCCGCGGCCAGGCTCCTGCTGCGCTTGCCGACCGTCATCACACGCTTCTCCATCGTCGCCGATTCCCTGTCAATCCATCAGAACACCCATGACACCCCGCCGGTTCCGGTACCGGGGGGTTTGTGGGGAACACCACTGATCGACACGCGCGGGGGCGCCTTCCGGTTCCCGGTTCGCCGCGCACCGGCGCGAAAGGGCCCCGGGACGCCGTCCCGGGGCCCGCGGACAGGGCGGTCCGTACCGCCGCTACGGCCGGTCGTCGTCGTCTTCCTCGGCCTCATCTTCCTCGTCGAGCTCCCACTCCATGGAGTCGGGGTCGTACTCGATCTCCTCGCTGCTCCAGGCGGCCTGGACGAGCTCGACGCCGGGCAGGTCGCGGACGAGGTCGAAGGGCTCCACCAGGTACGCGAGGGCCTCGGAGGGGTCCTCCTGGACGGAGGCGCGGGCGTGGTCCCGCTCGTCGGCCGGCATGAACTCGTCGGAGTCGATCCGCCCCTCGGCGGCGGCGGTCAGCTCGGCGGGCCCGTCGATCTCCAGGACGATGTCGACGCGGAGGCGGACGTGACGGGTGGTGGTCTCGGTACCGGTGGTCTCGGAGGTGCTCATGGCTGGGAGCGTAGGGTCTGCCCGGCCTCGGCTTTCCCGCGACCCGCTGGGTTCACTAGCATCTGGCCACCGCGGAGTCCCGCGGGGCTTTCCGTGAGGGAGATCGAGATCGACGTGTCCGCCGCCCGACGCCCGCTGCTGACCGCCACCGCGGCGGGGACCCTGCTGTGCGCCCTCTGGTTCGTCCCCTCGGCGAACGCCTCCGACAGCGCGGCCGGGGCGGGGGTACGGAGCGGGAGCACCGCGCCCGCGACCGGCCGGCTGGCCGAGACCGGCGGCCCGGACACGACCGCCTACGTGCTGGGCGGGTCGGGGTTCCTCGGGGTGGGCGCCGGGTTCGTGGCGCTGGCGATGCGGCGGCACGGGCGCGCGTCCTAGGACGGCTTCCGGACACGGCTGAGGGCCGCCCCCGGCGGGGGGGGGCCCCCGGCCGGTGGTTCTCCCACGGGGCGGGGGCCCGCTCGTCGGCGGGGACCCCGCGGGCCGCCCCGCCGAAGGGGGGGGGGGCGGGGTTGGGGGGGGGGGGGCTAGGCGGGGCCGGGGGGGCGGAGCATTCGAGGTATCCGGCACGGGGCGGGGGCCCCCCCCGGGGGGGGGCGCCCCTCGGCCGTGTGTCAGGCCAGCGGGCCGGTGACCGGCTCGACGGCGGCGACCAGGCGGCCCTCCCGGACGAAGGCGTCGGCGGCGGCCAGGTCGGGCGCGAGGAAGCGGTCCGGGCCGGGGCCCTCGACGCCGGCGGCGCGCAGCGCGTCGATGGCGGCCCGCGAGGCGGGGGCGGGGGTGAGGCCCTCGCGCAGCTCGATGCCGCGGGTGGCGGCGTACAGCTCGACGGCGATGATCCGGGCGAGGTTGCCGACGGCGGTGCGCAGCTTGCGGGCGGCGGACCAGCCCATGGAGACGTGGTCCTCCTGCATCGCCGAGGACGGGATGGAGTCGGCGGAGGCCGGGACGGCGAGCCGCTTCATCTCGCTGACCAGGGCGGCCTGGGTGTACTGGGCGATCATGAGGCCCGAGTCGACGCCGGCGTCGTCGGCGAGGAAGGGCGGCAGGCCGTGCGAGCGGTTCTTGTCGAGGAGCCGGTCGGTGCGGCGCTCGGCGATGGAGCCGAGGTCGGCGGCGGCGATGGCGAGGAAGTCGAGGACGTACGCGACCGGGGCGCCGTGGAAGTTGCCGTTGGAGCGGACCTCGCCGCTGGACAGCACGACCGGGTTGTCGACGGCGGCGGCGAGCTCGCGCTCGGCGACGAGCAGGGCGTGGGCCATGGTGTCGCGGCCGGCGCCGGCGACCTGCGGGGCGCAGCGGATCGAGTAGGCGTCCTGGACGCGCGGGGCTTCGCCGGCCTGGAAGTGGCCGGTGAGGCCGGAGCCCTTGAGGACGGCCAGCATGTTGGCGGCGGAGGCGGCCTGGCCGGGGTGGGGGCGGATGGCGTGCAGCTCGGGTTCGAGGACCTTCTCGGTGCCGAGGAGGGCTTCGAGGGAGAGCGCGGCGGTCACGTCGGCCGACTTGTAGAGGGTGTCGAGGTCGGCGAGGGCCATGATCAGCATGCCGAGCATGCCGTCGGTGCCGTTGAGGAGGGCGAGGCCCTCCTTCTCGCGCAGGACGACGGGCTCGATGCCGGCGGCGGCGAGCAGTTCGCCGGCGGGCTTCACGGTGCCGTCGGGGCCCTCGGCGTCGCCTTCGCCCATGAGGGCGAGGGCGCAGTGGGAGAGCGGGGCGAGGTCGCCGGAGCAGCCGAGGGAGCCGTACTCGTGGACGACCGGGGTGATGCCGGCGTTGAGGACGTCGGCCATGGTCTGCGCGACCTCGGGGCGGACGCCGGTGTGGCCGGAGGCGACGGTCTTGAGCCGCAGGAACATCAGGGCGCGGACGACCTCGCGCTCGACGCGCGGGCCCATGCCGGCGGCGTGCGAGCGGACGATGTTCCGCTGGAGCTGGGTGCGCAGCTCGTGGTCGATGTGCCGGGTGGCGAGGGCGCCGAATCCGGTGGAGACGCCGTAGACGGGCTCGGGCTTGGCGGCGAGCGCGTCGACGACGGCGCGGGCGGCGGCGAGCGCCGCGACGGCCTCCTCCGACAGCTCGACACGAGCGCCGTGGCGGGCGACGGCGATGACGTCCTGCGGGGTCGTGCCGGACGTGCCGAGAACGACTGTCTGCATATCCATATTCAGCACCCTACGGATTGAAGACCGACCTGTCACTAGGCAATCTGTCACCGTCCCCCACCGGGACGGCCCCTTACGGCTCCGGCGGGAGCTCCACCGTCGGGGCGTCGCGGAAGCGGCGCCGGTCGCGGACCCCGGGCGGGGCGTCGGCGAGGCGGATGACGGTGCCGTCCCGGCCGGCCACCACCGGTTTCGCCGAGCGGGCCGCCTTGGCCTGGTACTGGGCGGCGTCGGCGAGCCGGAAGAGCCGGCGGGCGGACTTCAGGGGGCCGATGGGGTCGCCGGTGGAGGCGACGCCGATGGCGACGCCCTCGCCGAGCTCCAGCTCGGCCGCGCGGACGCAGAGCTCCTCCGCCACCGCGACCACCTCGTCGGCGGTCGGGCCGACCGCCAGGAGGCAGAACTCGTCGCCGCCGAGCCGGGCCGCGAGGGCGCCGGGGAGACGGGCCCCGCAGCGCGAGAGGACGGAGCCGAAGCGCTCCAGGAGGCGGTCGCCGACGGCGTGGCCGTGGGTGTCGTTGACGCGCTTGAGGCCGTTGAGGTCGCAGACCACGAGGCTGACGACCGAGCCGTCGGCGCGGTAGCGCTCGATGGCCTCGTCGAGGCGGGCGTCGACCGCGCGCCGGTTGGCGAGGCCGGTGAGCGGGTCGGTGAAGGCGAGCTTGCGGACCTCCTCCAGGCGCTCGGCCTGGGCGATGCCGGCCGCGACGACCGCCGCGAGGACGTTCGCGAAGTCCGCGTCCGCGGCGGCGAAAGGTTTCGCCCCCGCGGGCCGGGCCACGTACAGCTCACCCCAGGCCCGCCCGTGCAGCACGATCGGGGCGACCACGCAGCAGCACCTCCCTCGACGGCGGAGGCCGGCCACCCGGCCGGTCAGGACGGGCGCGTCGGCGCTCTCGACCCAGGCGTGCGGGCCCGCGCCGACCGCCCACCGCTCGTGCAGGAACTCGGTGATCTCGGGGAACTGGTGGACCGGATACGTCTCCGCGTCCGGGAACTCCTCCTCGCCGACGGCCCGGTCCCCGGCGTTCACCAGCACCCTCAGCCGCCCGTGGTCCCGCTCCCAGACCGACAGGGCGCCGAAGCTCCCGTCCAGACCGGCGGACGCTCCGAGCGCCGCGGCCCGCCAGAACTCGCGCGGGGTGTGCGCCGCCGCCATCCCCTGCGCCAGCGCCACCACGGCCCGCAGCCGCACATCCTCACCCATTCCTCCAGCTTAGGGAGGTTTGATCCGTTTTCCCCACCGAGACGTCACAGAAAGTGACATCTGGTACAAAATGGGATCACTTGGGTCACTCGCCGGGCCACTCCGGCTTCCGCTTCTCGTTGAACGCCGCCACGCCCTCCGCCCGGTCGGCGGAGAAGGCCACCGAGCGCCAGGCCGCGTCCTCGACCTCCAGGCCGGCCCGCAGGTCCAGGCCCTGCCCCAGCCGCATCGCCTTCTTCGCGGCGCGCAGCCCGACCGGCGAGTTCGCGGCGATCCGCCCGGCCAGCTCCAGGGCGGCCGTCCGGGCGTCCTCCGCGACGACGTCCACCAGGCCGAGCTCCGCGGCCTCGGCCGCCTCCACCCGGCGCGCCGTGAAGACCAGCTCGGCGGCGCGCGCGGCGCCCACCCGGCGCGGCAGCAGCTGCGTACCGCCGCCGCCCGGGATGACGCCGACGGAGACCTCGGGGAGGCCGACGACGGTGGTGGCGTCGGCGACGATGACGTCGCAGGAGAGCGCCAGCTCGTAGCCCCCGCCGAGGGCGAAGCCGTGCACGGCCGCCACGGTCGGCATGGGCAGCTCCAGGACGCCGGTGTAGGCGCCGCGGGCGGTGGGCCGCTGGCGGACCAGCTCGGCGTCGGTGAAGGAGTTGCGCTCCTTCAGGTCGGCGCCGACGCAGAAGGCCCGGTCGTTCGAGGAGGTCAGGACGGTGACCCGAACCTCCCGGTCGGCGGCGAGCGCCGCGCACGCCTCGCCGATGGAGCGGGCCATCTCGGAGGAGACCGCGTTCATCGCCTTGGGCCGGTCGAGGACGAACTCGGCGACGTGCCCCTCCTTGCGGACCAGCACGAACTCACCAAAACGCTGCTCGGACATCTCCTGCGCCCTCCCGGTTAACGACGGTTCACATGTTCACCGGGAGGGATCTTAGGTCGGGCGGCGGTTCAGGAGCCAGGGCTCCACGACGCCGAGGCCGCGGACGGACCGCTGCCACATCGGCTGGAGCGCGAAGCGGTACGTCTCCGGGGCCCGGCCCTCCTTCTCCGCGCGGGCCGCCTCCTCCGCCGCCTCGGCCTCGGAGCGGGGCACCTCGCCGGTGCGGGTCAGCTCCTCGGCGAAGGCGCTGTCGACCAGGACGGCGTCCTTCGGCGCTATCGAGGTGAGCCGGCTGGCCAGGTTCACGGTGGTGCCGAAGACGTCGCCCATCCGGGTCGTCACGGTGCCGAAGGCGATGCCGACCCGCAGCGCCGGCATGGTCTCGTCCTGGCTGAGGGTCTCGATCAGCCGGAGCGCGATCTCGGCGGCGATGCCGGCGTCGTCCGCCGCGTACAGCACCTCGTCGCCGAGGGTCTTGATGAGCCGGCCGCCGTGCGCGGCGACCAGGTCGGCGCAGGTGGTCTCGAAGGCCTCGACCAGCTCGCCCAGCTCCTCCTCCTCCAGGCGGCGGGTGAGGCGGGTGAAGCCGACGAGGTCGGCGAAGCCGACGGCGAGCCGCCGGTCGACCATCTCCTCGTCGTCGGCGGCCTGCGCGACCCGGCCGGTGGCGGCGGCGAGCTGCCGCCGCCACACGTAGATCAGGAACTCCTCCAGCTCCGGCAGGAGCAGCTCGACCAGCGGGTAGGTGACCTCGGCGCGGGTCATGCCGGGCTCGGGCGGCTCGGTCAGGCCCTCCAGGAAGGAGTCGATCTGCCATTCGGCCAGCCGGGCGGTGGTCTGCCCGGTGGAGCGGGCCACCTGCACCGCCATCGGCTCGCTGAGCAGCCCCGCCTCGACGAGGCCGGCGAGCCGCCGCAGGGCGAGCACGTCGGCCTCGGTGAGCGCCTTGGCCTGTCCGATGTCGGCGAATCCCATGGCCCGCCAGAAGCGGGAGGCCAGCTCCATGGAGACGCCGGCGGTGCGGGCGGCCTGGAAGGGGGTGTAGCGGCGGTCGGCGCCGAGGATGAGCTGTTCGAGGCGGATGGCGAGCGGGTCGTCGGTCGGCTCGACCGTGTGGTCGACGGCGTGGTGCGGGGTCGGGTACGCCGAGGGCTCGGCGGCCGTCCCGGACGGCTCGGGGGGCTCGGACCGGCCGTCTCCCGTGTTCGCGTCGTCGACGGTCACCGGCCGCCTCCTGCCCGTTCCCTGCCGCTGCCCACTGTCCTGCCGATCTGTTCGCCTGGATCGCGCTCCACGATACGACAGGTGTGGGCTGGCTCACGCCGGAACGGCCGGGGGATCAGTCCGCCGCGCGCAGGTGGACGATGTCGCCGGCGCCGACCGCATCGGTGCCGCCGCCCTCGGTGGCGACGACCAGGCGCCCGTCGCCGTCGACGGCGACCGCCTCGCCCTCCAGCATCCGCTCGCCCGGCAGGTCGGCGCGGATCCGGCGGCCGAGGGTGGAGCAGTGCGCCTTGTACGCGGCCTGGAGACCGGACGCCTCGGGGTCGCCGCCGGCCCGCGTCCAGGCGCCGTACCAGTCGGCCAGGGAGCGGAGGACGGCCCGGAGCAGGGTGTCGCGGTCGGTGGAGACGGCGTCCGCGAGGAGCAGGGAGCCGGCCGTGGGGACCGGCAGTTCGTCGGCGCGCAGCGACACGTTGAGGCCGAGGCCGACGACGACGCCGTCCGCGCCGGCCCGCTCGGCGAGGATGCCGCCGGCCTTGCGCTCCTCGCCGTCCACAGTGACCAGGAGGTCGTTGGGCCACTTGAGGGAGACGTCGGCGCCGGCGGCCTTCACCAGGCCGGTGGCGGCGGCGACGCCGGTGAGCAGCGGCAGCCAGCCGAGCCGGTGCACGGGCACGTCGGGCTTGAGCAGGACGGAGAGGAAGAGCCCGGAGCGGGCGGGGGCGCTCCAGGTGCGGTCGAGCCGGCCGCGACCGGAGGTCTGCTCCTCGGCGACGAGGACGGCGCCCTCGGGCAGTGCGTCGGCGCGGGCGGCGAGGTCCGAGTTGGTGGAGCCGGTGGTGGGGACCACGTCGAGGGAGGTCCAGAGGCCGTCCGGGAGGAGCAGTGCCTGGCGCAGGGCGCGGGCGTTGAGCGGGGGCCGTTCGAGGTCGGACCAGGGTCCGCCTGATGCGTGGGAGGACGTCATGCAAGCCAGACTAGGTGTGGGATAGACCGCACTGCGCTGCCGTACCGGCGCCGATACGCTACGGACCAGTAGGCCGTCAGTAGCCCATTCGCAGTCAACGAACCCCCCGTGACCAGGCAGGGAGCCGCATCCCGATGTCCGAGCCGGCAGAGCAGTACGAGATCGACATTCACACGACCGCGGGCAAGATCGCGGATCTGAAGCGCCGCATCGGCGAGGCCACGCACGCCGGCTCGGAGCGCGCGGTGGAGAAGCAGCACGCGAAGGGCAAGCTGACCGCGCGTGAGCGGATCGCCCTGCTGCTCGACGAGGGCTCCTTCGTGGAGCTGGACGAGCTGGCCCGGCACCGGTCGACCAACTTCGGCCTGGAGAAGAACCGGCCGTACGGCGACGGTGTGGTGACCGGCTACGGCACGGTCGACGGCCGTCCGGTCGCGGTGTTCTCGCAGGACTTCACGGTCTTCGGCGGCGCGCTCGGCGAGACGTACGGGCAGAAGATCATCAAGGTGATGGACTTCGCGCTGAAGACCGGCTGCCCGGTCGTCGGCATCAACGACTCCGGCGGCGCCCGCATCCAGGAGGGTGTGAGCGCGCTCGGCATGTACGGCGAGATCTTCCGCCGCAACACCCACGCGTCGGGCGTGATCCCGCAGATCTCGCTGGTCGTGGGCCCGTGCGCGGGCGGCGCGGTGTACTCCCCCGCGATCACCGACTTCACGGTGATGGTGGACCAGACCTCGCACATGTTCATCACGGGTCCGGACGTCATCAAGACGGTGACCGGCGAGGACGTGGGCTTCGAGGAGCTGGGCGGCGCCCGGACGCACAACACGACGTCGGGCGTGGCGCACCACATGGCGGGTGACGAGAAGGACGCCATCGAGTACGTGAAGCAGCTGCTCTCGTACCTGCCGTCGAACAACCTCTCCGAGGCGCCGGCCTTCCCGGAGACGGCGGACACCGAGGTGTCGGACGAGGACCTGGAACTCGACGCGCTGATCCCGGACTCGGCGAACCAGCCGTACGACATGCACAAGGTCATCGAGCACGTCGTGGACGACGGCGAGTTCCTGGAGACGCAGGCGCTGTTCGCGCCGAACATCCTGACCGGCTTCGGCCGGGTGGAGGGCTTCCCGGTCGGCATCGTCGCCAACCAGCCGATGCAGTTCGCGGGCTGTCTGGACATCAACGCCTCGGAGAAGGCCGCGCGGTTCGTGCGCACCTGCGACGCCTTCAACATCCCGGTGCTGACCTTCGTGGACGTGCCGGGCTTCCTGCCGGGCGTGGACCAGGAGTACGGCGGCATCATCCGGCGCGGCGCGAAGCTGATCTACGCGTACGCCGAGGCGACCGTCCCGCTGATCACGGTCATCACCCGCAAGGCGTTCGGCGGCGCGTACGACGTCATGGGCTCCAAGCACCTGGGCGCCGACCTGAACCTGGCGTGGCCGACGGCGCAGATCGCGGTCATGGGCGCGCAGGGCGCCGTCAACATCCTGCACCGCAGGACGATCGCGGAGGCGGAGGCGAACGGCGAGGACGTCGAGGCGGTGCGGGCGCGGCTGATCCAGGAGTACGAGGACACCCTGCTCAACCCGTACATCGCGGCCGAGCGCGGTTACATCGACGGGGTGGTCCTGCCGTCGGACACCCGCCCGCAGATCGTGAAGGCGCTGCGTCAGCTCCGGACGAAGCGGGAATCCCTGCCGCCGAAGAAGCACGGCAACATCCCGCTCTAGCCCTCGGGAGGGACAGCACGATGATCAAGGTCGTACGAGGCAACCCGACGCCCGAGGAGCTGGCCGCCGCACTGGCGGTGGTCCAGGCCCGGGCCGCGGCCACGGCGGCGGCGGCCGCGCGGGACGGCGGCCCGGCGGTACCGGAGGGCTGGTCGGATCCGGCGCGGATCGCGCGCGCGGTACGGCAGCGGCCGGGCCCGCGGGCCTGGGCGCGGTCCTACTGGCCGGCGTAGAGGCGTGTGTACGGCGGAGGCCGGACCCCGTGTGCGGGGGGTCCGGCCTTCGTCGTGCCCGCTCAACGCTTCCTGAGGAAGACGGCGGAGGCGAGGGCGGCGAGGAGGACGAGGGCCGCGTTGACGGCGACCGCGCGGGCGATGCCGCCGGGGAGGGTGGCGGCGGTGACGACCACGGCGCTCATCACCGGGGTGCCGAGGGTGATGCCGATCTGCTGGGTCATGGTGGCGATGCCGGTGGCCATGCCCTGCTCGCTGTCGGGGAGGCCGGAGGTGGCGGTGACCATGAAGCCGACGATGGCGAGCATGTTGCCGACGCCGCCGGCGAAGGTGGCCGCGAGGAGCAGTCCGTAGGTGCTCCGCCCGTCGCCGATGCCGAGGAGGGCGAGGGTGGCGGCGGCCTGCAGGGCCCCGCCGGCGACGAGGGCGGCGCGGGGCGAGAAGCGGCCGAGGAAGCGGGGGGCGAGCAGGCCGCCGAGGACGGTGCCGGCGCCGAGGACGCCGAAGGAGAGGCCGGCGGCGAGCGGGGAGAAGCCGAGCACGTCCTGCAGGTGCAGGGTCATCAGGAAGACCAGTGAGGTCTCGGTGGCGAAGGCGGCGAGGCCGGCGAGGTTGCCCCAGACGACGGTACGGCGCCGGAGGATCCGGAGCGGGACGAGGGGCTCGGCGGAGCGCCGCTCGACGAAGGGGAAGGCGGTGAGCAGGGCGGCGGCCGCGGCGAGCGGGACGAGGGTGCCGGGGGCGGCCCAGCCGTGCTCGCCGGCGGCGGTGAGTCCGAGGACGAGGGCGAGCAGGCCGCCGGTGACGGTGACCGCGCCGGGGACGTCGAGCCGGGGGCGGGCGGCGGGGCGGCTCTCCTTGATGACGGCGGGGGCGACGAGCAGGACGGCGAGGGCGACCGGCACGTTGACGAAGAAGGCCCAGCGCCAGGAGAGCAGGTCGGTGAGGACGCCGCCGAGGACGGCGCCGGTGGTGAAGCCGGCGGACATCAGGGCGCCGTTGAGGCCGAGGGCCTTGTCGCGGAGCGGGCCCTCGGGGAAGGCGGAGGTGAGCAGGGAGAGGCCGGCCGGGGTGACGGCGGCGGTGGCGAGGCCCTGGGCGACGCGGGCGGCCATGAGGAGTTCGGGGATGGTGGCGAGGCCGCCGGCGAGGGAGGCGGCGCCGAGGACGGCCATGCCGCCGAGGAAGACGCGGCGGCGGCCGAGGAGGTCGGCGAGGCGTCCGAAGAGGAGGGTGAAGCCGGCGGCGGCGAGGGCGAAGGCGGTGGCGATCCACTGCAGCCCGCCGAGGGAGAAGCCGAGTCCTTCGCCGATGACGGGGAGGGCGACGTTCAGGATCGAGAAGTCGACGGCCAGCATGAACTGGGCGACGAGGAGGACGACGAGGACGAGCCGCATCCGTCCGTCCATGCGGGCGGCCGGGGCGGCGACGGGAGGAGCGTCGAGGGCGACCATGACGGGACCCCTTAATGGGAGACTGGTTCCGTTAAGATGAACGAGACCGTAGCAGACCGAGCCGCCTTAACGGAACAGGAGACCCATTTGAGCGAGAGCCCGTCGGCCGTGCCCGGCACCCAGCGCCCCGGAGGCCGTACCGCCAAAGTGCGCCGGGCCGTCCTCGACGCCACCCAGGAGACCCTCGCCACCGGCGGCTTCCCCACCCTGAACATGGACCAGATCGCCGCCGCCGCCGGCGTCGGCAAGACCACCGTCTACCGCCGCTGGGGCAGCCCCGTCGGCCTCGTCGCCGACCTGCTGACCGACATGGCCGAGCAGTCCCGGCCCGCCGCCGACACCGGCACCCTCGCCGGGGACCTGCGCGCCAACGCCGCGCTCGTCCGGGAGACGCTCACCGACCCGCGGATGGGCGCCGTCTTCCGCGCCGTCATCGCCGCCGCCGCCTGCGACGAGGGCTGCGCCCGGGCCCTCCACGGCTTCTACCGCACCCGGCTGGCCGAATGGGCCCCGGTCGCCGAGCGGGCGGCCGCGCGCGGCGAACTGCCCGCCGGCACCGACCCGCTGGAACTGCTCCGGGCCGTCTCCGCGCCGCTCTACTACCGCTTCGCCATCACCCAGGAGGAGCTGACCGCCGCCGACGCCGAGCGGGCCGTCACGACCGCCCTGGCGGCCGCGGCGGCCGGTGCGTACGTCCCCTGAGGGCGACCCGGAGGCGACCCTGGGACAACCCCGGAGGCGACCCGGGGGCGGATTCCCGGGGTGCTTGAGTATCCGTACTCAGGCGCTCCGGCCGTCCCGGCAGCAGGATCGGGGGCATGCTGTGGTCCGACCCGGAGAACAAGCCGCCGAAGTTCCTGCGCGAGACCCAGGAGATGCTCCGCAGATCGGGCGTACTCCTGGCGCTGGCCATCGTCGTCCTGATGCTCGTCATCGGCGCGCGCTGAGTACGCTGCCCCCATGACTGCTGATCACCCGGGCGGCACGCCCCGCCGGCTCGTCCTCGCCTCCGCCTCCCCCGCCCGGCTCGGCCTGCTCCGCCAGGCCGGCCTCGCACCCGAGGTGATCGTCAGCGGCGTCGACGAGGACAAGGTCCACGCCCCGACCCCGGCCGAGCTCGCGCTGGCGCTCGCCGAGGCCAAGGCGGCCCACGTCGCCGCCCGCCCGGAGGCGAGCGGCGCCCTGGTGATCGGCTGCGACTCGGTCCTGGAGCTGGACGGGCGCGCCCTGGGCAAGCCCGCCGACGCCGGCGAGGCCACCGCCCGCTGGAAGGAGATGCGCGGCCGGGTCGGCATCCTGCAGACCGGCCACTGCGTCTACGACACGGCGGCGAAGCGGTACGAGTCGGCCACGGCCTCCACGGTGGTGCGGTTCGGCGAGCCGACGGACGAGGAGATCGCGGCGTACGTGGCGAGCGGCGAACCGCTGCACGTGGCGGGCGCGTTCACCCTGGACGGCCGGTCGGCGCCGTTCATCGAGGGCATCGACGGCGATCCGGGCAATGTCATCGGCCTCTCGCTGCCGCTGCTGCGCCGGCTCCTCGCCAAGCTCGACGTGGGCATCACCGAGCTCTGGTCCTGAGCCCCCGTCAGGCGGTCGCGGCCCCGGCCTCCCCGGCCGCGGACTTCCCGGCCGCCGGCTTCTCCGCCGCCGGCCTTCCGGCGGGCTCCTTCCCGTACATCACCAGGGTGAGCACGATCAGCCCGACGACGGTCATCAGGACGGCGAAGGCGCCCCAGCCGATCAGGGCGGCCGCGACGGCGCCGAGCAGACCGTGGACGACCGCGCAGCCGATCAGCAGCCCGCGGCCGAAGCGGCCGGGGCCGCGGTCGCGGACGCCCGCGACGAGGGCGACGAGGGCGCAGAGCGCGAGGGCGAGGCCGGAGCCGATGCCGAGGGCCCAGGTGCCGGTGACCATGTGATCGGGGTCCAGTCCGTCGAGGGACATCGACTGGACCTCCACGAACCGGGCCATGATCGCGTTGATGCCGACGATGGCGGGCGCCTCCACGAGGAGCACGGCGGCCGTGACGAGCGCGATCGGTCTGCGGGCCACCTCGGCCACCCCCTGAATTCGCCTGTTACCGACAGTACGGTCGACAGCGCGAAGGCTACTGGCCGGTAAACCTCCGGACAAGAGTTCGCGCACGATGGCCGAAGGGCGGCGGTCCGGCAAAGAATCATTGAGCCATTCGTAGGGACTCGACAAAGAAACCCGAATGGCGACTGGCTCCGCTAACAGAGACCTGCGCCACACCGCGGAGCTACTGTGCCGTCAAGAAACCCTGCGTACCGTGGTGCGACAAGGGATTTCACGACCCGAGCGACCGCCGCGTCACACTCCGTGTGGGCAAGCTCACCCTTGGGGACGGGTCGAGGGGCCGTGTCGGCAGTCCCTAAACTCAGCTTGTTTCAAGGAGGGAGCCATCGTGCGCAAGGTGCTCATCGCCAACCGTGGCGAAATCGCTGTTCGTGTCGCCCGTGCCTGCCGGGATGCCGGGATCGCCAGCGTAGCCGTCTACGCCGACCCGGACCGGGACGCTCTGCACGTCCGCGCGGCCGACGAGGCGTTCGCCCTGGGCGGTGACACCCCGGCCACCAGCTACCTGGACATGGCCAAGGTGCTCCAGGCCGCGAAGGACGCCGGCGCGGACGCCATCCACCCCGGCTACGGGTTCCTCTCCGAGAACGCGGAGTTCGCCCAGGCCGTGATCGACGCCGGGCTGACCTGGATCGGCCCGCCGCCGCAGGCCATCCGCGACCTCGGCGACAAGGTGGCCGCCCGCCACATCGCCCAGCGCGCGGGCGCCCCGCTCGTCGCGGGCACCCCCGACCCGGTCTCCGGCGCGGACGAGGTCGTCGCCTTCGCCGAGGAGCACGGCCTGCCGATCGCCATCAAGGCGGCCTTCGGCGGCGGCGGCCGCGGCCTCAAGGTCGCCCGCACCCTCGAAGAGGTCCCGGAGCTGTACGACTCCGCCGTCCGCGAGGCCGTCGCCGCCTTCGGCCGCGGCGAGTGCTTCGTCGAGCGCTACCTCGACAAGCCGCGTCACGTCGAGACCCAGTGCCTCGCCGACCAGCACGGCAACGTGGTCGTCGTCTCGACCCGTGACTGCTCGCTCCAGCGCCGCCACCAGAAGCTCGTCGAGGAGGCCCCCGCGCCGTTCCTGACGGAGGAGCAGAACGCCGAGCTGTACGCGGCGTCGAAGGCGATCCTGAAGGAGGCCGGCTACGTCGGCGCCGGCACGGTCGAGTTCCTCGTCGGCCTCGACGGGACGATCTCCTTCCTGGAGGTCAACACCCGTCTGCAGGTGGAGCACCCGGTGACCGAGGAGGTCACCGGCATCGACCTGGTCCGCGAGATGTTCCGGATCGCCGACGGCGAGGAGCTCGGCTACGGCGACCCGGCCGTGCGCGGTCACTCCTTCGAGTTCCGCATCAACGGCGAGGACCCGGGCCGCAACTTCCTCCCGGCCCCCGGCACGGTCACCCTCTTCCAGCCGCCGACCGGCCCCGGCGTCCGTCTGGACGCGGGCGTCGAGTCCGGCTCGGTCATCGGCCCGGCCTGGGACTCGCTCCTCGCCAAGCTGATCGTCACCGGCGCCACCCGTGAGCAGGCGCTGCAGCGCGCCGCCCGCGCGCTCGCCGAGTTCAAGGTCGAGGGCATGGCCACGGCCATCCCGTTCCACCAGGCCGTGGTGGTCGACCCGGCGTTCACCGCGGACCCGTTCCGGGTCCACACCCGGTGGATCGAGACGGAGTTCGTCAACGAGATCAAGCCGTTCGCCCCGGCCGGTGCCGACGCGGACGAGGACGAGGCCGGCCGCGAGACGATCGTGGTCGAGGTCGGCGGCAAGCGCCTGGAGGTCTCCCTCCCGTCGTCGCTCGGCATGTCCCTGGCCCGCACGGGTCTGGCCGCCGGTGCCAAGCCGAAGCGCCGCGCCACCAAGAAGTCCGGCCCGACCGCCTCGGGCGACACCCTCGCCTCGCCCATGCAGGGCACGATCGTGAAGGTCGCGGTCGAGGAGGGCCAGGAGGTCAAGGAGGGCGACCTGATCGTCGTCCTGGAGGCCATGAAGATGGAGCAGCCGCTCAACGCGCACAAGGCGGGCACCGTGACGGGCCTGAGCGCCGAGGTCGGCGCGTCGGTGACGTCCGGCGCCGGCATCTGCGAGATCAAGGGCTGAGTTCCCGCGCACGAGGGGCCCGCAGGCAGCCGCCTGGGGGCCCTTCGCCGTATGCGGGGTACGGGAAGGGGCGGCGGCTCACTGCGTACGGGGACGACCCGGGTGGTACGGGGTGGGCTACGGGCTCAGCGGCGGCGCAGGTCCGCGACGCGCGCCGTGCGCTCCAGGGGTTCGGCGCCCAGGCCGGGGCCGGGGCCGCGGAACTGGCCGGCCGGGATCCTGCCGCCGCGCTGGACGGGGAGCGGCATCTCGCGGCGGCCCCGGACGCCCGGCGGCAGCTGCTCGCCGGCGGGGACGCCGCCCTGCCCCGTACCGGCCACGGCGATCTGCACGCCCTGGTCGGCGAGGGCCTGGAGCTCGGAGGCGGCCCGCTCGTCGTGCGGCGGGGGCTCGTCGGTGACCAGGCGGGTGATCACGTCGGTCGGCACCGTCTGGAACATGGTGTCGGTGCCGAGCTTGGTGTGGTCGGCGAGGACCACGACCTCGGCGGCGGCCTGCACCAGCGCCCGGTCCACGCTCGCGGAGAGCATGTTGGACGTGGAGAGCCCGCGCTCGGCGGTGAGCCCGCTGCCGGAGAGGAAGGCGCGGGAGACGCGCAGCCCCTGGAGCGACTGCTCGGCCCCGCTGCCCACCAGGGCGTAGTTGGAGCCGCGCAGGGTGCCGCCGGTCATGACGACCTCGACCCGGTTGGCGTGCGCCAGGGCCTGGGCGACCAGCAGCGAGTTGGTGACCACGGTCAGCCCGGGCACCCGGGCGAGCCGGCGGGCCAGCTCCTGGGTGGTGGTCCCGGCGCCGACGACGATGGCCTCGCCCTCTTCGACCAGGCTCGCGGCGACGTCGGCGATGGCCGTCTTCTCCGCGGTCGCGAGATGGGATTTCTGCGGGAAGCCGGATTCTCGCGTGAATCCGCCCGGCAACACCGCACCGCCGTGCCGGCGGTCGAGGAGTCCTTCTGCCTCCAGGGCCCGTACGTCGCGGCGCACGGTCACTTCGGAGGTCTGGACGACGCGGGCGAGCTCGCGGAGCGACACGGCCCCATTGGCTCGCACCATTTCGAGGATCAACTGGCGACGTTCTGCAGCGAACACGAAACTGACAGTAACGTGCGCCGCCGTTGCTTTTCAGCACTATGGACCGGATTGCGGAAGATGCACACGGGCGGGGCTCCCAAGTGGTATGGAGAGCCCCGCCATTGATCGTTCTATGCCCCGTTGTGCCGGGGGTTGTCCGAGTCGGCGAACCGTTCCCGCAGGCGGGACCGGTGATCGCCGCCGGCCTCAGCCCTCGCCCGAGGTCTTTCGGGTGTGCAACTGCCGTGCCACTTCGGCGATCGAGCCCGACAGGGAGGGGTACACGGTGAAAGCATTTGCGATCTGTTCGACCGTCAGATTGTTGTCGACCGCGATCGAGATGGGGTGGATCAGCTCGCTCGCCCGGGGGGCGACGACGCAGCCGCCGACCACGATGCCGGTGCCGGGGCGGCAGAAGATCTTGACGAAGCCGTCCCGGATGCCCTGCATCTTGGCGCGCGGGTTGCGCAGCAGGGGCAGCTTGACGACCTTGGCGTCGATCTTGCCGGCGTCGACGTCGGCCTGGGTGTAGCCGACGGTGGCGATCTCGGGGTCGGTGAAGACGTTCGAGGAGACCGTCTTCAGGTTGAGCGGGGCCACCGCGTCGCCGAGGAAGTGGTACATGGCGATCCGGCCCTGCATGGCGGCGACCGAGGCCAGGGCGAAGACGCCGGTGACGTCGCCGGCCGCGTACACGCCGGGGGCGGAGGTGCGGGAGACCTTGTCGGTCCAGATGTGGCCGGAGTCCTTGAGCTTGACCCCGGCCTCCTCCAGGCCCATGCCGGCGGAGTTCGGGATCGCGCCGACCGCCATCAGGCAGTGGGTGCCGGAGATGACCCGGCCGTCCGCGAGGGTGACCTCGACCCGGTCGCCGACCCGCTTGGCGGACTCGGCGCGCGAGCGGGCCATGACGTTCATGCCGCGGCGCCGGAAGACGTCCTCCAGGACGGCGGCCGCGTCCGGGTCCTCGCCCGGGAGCACGCGGTCGCGGCTGGAGACCAGCGTGACGCGGGAGCCGAGGGCCTGGTAGGCGCCGGCGAACTCGGCGCCGGTCACACCGGAACCGACCACGATGAGCTCCTCCGGGAGCTCCTTCAGGTCGTAGACCTGGGTCCAGTTCAGGATCCGCTCGCCGTCCGGCTTGGCGTCGGCCAGCTCGCGCGGGTGGCCGCCGGTCGCGATCAGCACGGCGTCCGCGGTCAGCGTCTCCTCGGTGCCGTCGGCCGCCGTCACGATCACCTGACGGGAGCCGTCCACGGCCTGCCGGCCCGAGAGCCGGCCGCGGCCGCGCAGCACCCGGGCGCCGGCCCGGGTGACGGAGGCGGTGATGTCGTGCGACTGGGCGAGCGCGAGCCGCTTCACCCGTCGGTTGACCTTGCCGAGGTCCACGCCGACGACGCGGGCGGCCTGCTCGATGTGCGGGGTGTCGTCCGCGACGATGATGCCCAGCTCCTCGTACGAGGAGTCGAAGGTGGTCATCACCTCGGCGGTGGCGATCAGGGTCTTGGAGGGGACGCAGTCGGTCAGGACGGACGCGCCGCCGAGGCCGTCGCAGTCGACGACGGTCACCTCCGCGCCGAGCTGGGCGCCCACCAGGGCAGCCTCGTATCCGCCGGGTCCGCCGCCGATGATCACGATCCGGGTCACTGGGATCTACGCCTCGCGCTCTCGTTCTGCCGGGGGTGTGCGGCCCCCGCTGGGCTGCAGTGCGTACGCCATTGTCCCGCACGCTTCAAGTGCGTACCCCATTCTCCCGCACGCGGCGGACTCCCTCGCGCCGGGGCCCGCGAACGCGCCCCCGCACGGGCCCCGATCCGCCCCCGCGGCCCCCACCTCGGTGTTCACCGGATACCGGAGCCACTCCCGTACCCTCGGTCCCATGTCGCTCTACGCCGCCTACGCCGGCAACCTCGACGCGCGGCTGATGAGCCGCCGCGCCCCGCACTCCCCGCTGCGCGGCACCGGCTGGCTGAACGGCTGGCGGCTCACCTTCGGCGGCGAGCAGATGGGCTGGGAGGGGGCGCTCGCCACCCTCGTGGAGGCCCCGCGCCAGCAGGTCTTCGTGGCGCTGTACGACATCGCCCCGATGGACGAGGACTCGATGGACCGCTGGGAGGGCGTCGGGCTCGACATCTACCGGCGGATGCGGGTCCGGGTGCACACCCTCGACGGGGACGAGCCGGCCTGGGTGTACGTGCTCAACGCGTACGAGGGCGGGCTGCCGTCCGCCCGCTACCTCGGCGAGGTCGCCGACGCGGCGGAGTCGGCGGGCGCGCCGCACGACTACGTGATGGAGATCCGCAAGCGGCCGTGCTGACGCCGCGCCGCGCGTGTGTTCGGTTCGCGTGCGCTTGGTTCGCGTGCGTTTGTCGGAAACGACAAGACAACGATCGCATGTCCGTCCGCGCCGTCATCTACGCGCGTAGGAATTCTCGGGCTAGGCTTCTTCGCGAACGAATTCCGTCCGGGGTCACCTCCCTCGGACCCCCTCCCCGAGGCGAGAAGAGCCAGTGAACGCTACTGCCACCCCGTACGAGGCCGCCGACGCCGCCGCCGCGCGCCTGCGCGAGCTGACCGGAGTCGAGAACCACGACGTCGCCCTGGTCATGGGCTCCGGCTGGGCCCCGGCCGTCGACGCCCTGGGCGCCCCCGAGGCCGAGTTCCCCGTCACCGAGCTCCCGGGCTTCCCGCCGCCGGCCGTCGAGGGCCACGGCGGCAAGATCCGCTCGTACAAGATCGGTGAGAAGCGCGCCCTGGTCTTCCTCGGCCGCACCCACTTCTACGAGGGCCGCGGCGTCGCCTCCGTCGCCCACGGCGTCCGCACGGCCGTCGCCGCCGGCGTGAAGACCGTCGTCCTGACGAACGGCTGCGGCGGTCTGCGCGAGGGCATGCGCCCCGGCCAGCCGGTCCTCATCTCCGACCACATCAACCTGACGGCCGCCTCGCCGATCGTCGGCGCGAACTTCGTCGACCTGACGGACCTGTACTCGCCGCGGCTGCGGGCGCTGTGCAAGGAGGTCGACGAGACGCTGGAGGAGGGCGTGTACGTCCAGTTCCCCGGCCCGCACTACGAGACCCCCGCCGAGATCAACATGGTGCGGGTGCTCGGCGGCGACCTCGTCGGCATGTCCACCGTCCTGGAGGCCATCGCGGCGCGCGAGGCCGGCGCGGAGGTCCTCGGCATCTCGCTCGTCACCAACCTGGCGGCGGGCCTGTCGGGCGAGCCGCTGAACCACGAGGAGGTCCTCCAGGCGGGGCGGGACTCGGCGGCGCGGATGGGTGAACTGCTGACGCGGGTTCTCGACCGGATCTGATTCTTCGCCGACCGGTGGCCTGAATGGGCGGGCGGCGGGGGCGCGGGCCCAGGGGCGGGGCCGCTGCGCGGGGCTTCTCCCCCACCCCGCCCCTTCCCGAAACCGGGGGGGAGCCCCCGGGCCCCCGTACGGCC
>NZ_JBHYKM010000070.1:0-3954 GCF_042741435.1 Streptomyces sp. NPDC058955
GGCCGGGTCGGTCAGGCCGCGTCCTCGCGCGCCTTCCCGCGCGCCTTCTGGAGCGCGAAGCCGACGACGGCGAGGCCGAGCGTCAGCGCGCCCGTCGCGTAGAGCTGCACCCGGGTGCCCTCCTCGCGGGCCATCAGGAAGAAGACCGCCGCCATGCCGGCCAGCGCCACCCAGGTCAGCACCGGGAAGGCCCACATCCGCACGACCAGCTTCTCCGGCTCGTCGCGCTCGGTGCGGCGGCGCAGCACCAGCTGGGAGGCGGCGATGAAGAACCAGACGACGAGGATGATCGCGCCGATGGTGTTGAGCAGCCAGATGAACGCCTTGTCCGGCGACCAGTAGCTCAGCAGGACGGCGCCGAAGCCGACGACCGAGGAGAGCAGGACGGCCGGGCGCGGCACGCCGCCGTACAGCCGGCCGAGCGCCTTCGGGCCCTGGCCGCGGCCGATCAGCGAACAGGCCATCCGGGAGGCGCCGTAGACGTTGGCGTTCATCGCCGAGAGCAGCGCGACCAGGACCACCACGTTCATGATCTGGCCGGCGGCCGGGATGCCCAGGTGGTCGAGGGTGGCGACGTACGGCCCCTTCTCGACGACCGCCTTGTCGTCCCAGGGGACGAGGGTGACGATGACCGCCATCGAGCCGATGTAGAAGAGCGCGATGCGCCACATCGCCGTACGGACCGCCTTGGCGACGCCCTGCACCGGGTGCTCGGACTCGGCCGCCGCGATGGTGACCGTCTCCAGGCCGCCGTACGCGAAGACGGAGGCGAGCAGGCCGACGATCAGGCCCTCGGAGCCGTGCGGGAAGAAGCCGCCGTCGCCGGTGAGGTTGGCGGTGCCGGGGGCGTCGGTGCCGGGCAGGACGCCGACGATGGCGAGCACGCCGATGCCGAGGAAGAGGACGATCGCGCCGACCTTCAGCGCGGCGAACCAGAACTCGAACTCGCCGAAGTTCTTCACCGCCGCCAGGTTGGTGCCGCAGAAGACCAGCATGAAGAGCGCCACCCACGCCCACGCGGGGGTGCCCGGGAACCAGCCCGTCATGATGTTCGCGGCGCCGATGCCCTCCAGGCCGACGGCCACGCAGAGCAGGAACCAGAAGGCCCAGCCCGCGGTGAAGCCGGCCCACGGGCCGAAGGCGCGCTCGGCGTGGACGGAGAAGGAACCGGAGGCCGGGTTCGCCGCCGACATCTCGCCGAGCATGCGCATCACCAGCATGACGAGCACGCCGGAGATCGCGTAGGCGACGACGATCGAGGGCCCGGCGGCGGCGATGCCGGCGCCGGAGCCGACGAAGAGGCCGGCGCCGATGACGCCACCGAGGGCGATCATCGACAGATGGCGCTGCTTGAGGCCGTGGGAGAGGCCCTCGGCGGGAGCGGCGGTGCCGTCCTCGCGGTCGGCCTGCGCGGGCGCGGTGGTCCGGGACATGGGCAACCCTGTTCATAGACTGAGACGGGGAGGGAAGCCCACAGTCTGGGTGCCCGCACCGCTCAGAGGGAACGGGTGTCCGCTATACGGTCACGACCTTCACACAAGGTGAAGATTCAGTTCCGTTTCGTCGTGGACGTGGGCACTTCCCGGGACGCCGCCCGCGCGGCGCGCACCTCCCGCAGCCACGCCACCAGCAGCACCGCCGCCGTCGCCCCCGCCGACCACAGCACCTGCGGCCGCGCGCCGTCGTCGGTCAGCATCAGCACCAGCACCGCGCCCATCGCCGCCAGCGCCGTCCACGTCAGCCACGGGAACCCCCACATCCGCAGCGTCAGCGTCTCCGGGGCCTCCCGCTCGATCCGCGGCCGCAGCCGCAGCTGCGACAGCGCGATCAGCGCCCACACGAACAGCAGCACCGCGCCGACCGCGTTGAGCATGTAGAGGAAGACCGAGTCCGGCCACTTCAGATTGAGCAGCACGGAGACGAACGCGAAGGCCACCGAGGCGAGCACCGCCCGCCGGGGCACCCCGCCCGCCGACACCTTCAGCAGCCCCCGCGGCGCCTCGCCGCGCTCGGCCAGCGAGAAGACCATCCGGGAGGAGCCGTACAGATTGGCGTTGAGCGCCGACAGCAGCGCCACGAACACCACCACGTTCATGATCTGCCCCGCGCCCGGCACCCCGATCGCCTCCAGGACCGCCACGTACGGCGACTCGCCCGGCACCATCGACGTCCACGGCAGCAGGGTCACGATCACCAGCATCGAGCCCACGTAGAAGAGGAGGATCCGCCACACGGCGCTGCGCACCGCCCGCGCCACGTTCCGCGCCGGGTCCTCCGACTCGGCCGCCGCGATGGTCACGACCTCCAGGCCGCCGAAGGCGAACACCACCGCGAGCACCCCGGAGATCACCCCGGACCAGCCGTGCGGCAGGAAACCGCCCTGCCCGGTCAGGTTGGCGAGCCCCACCGGATCGGTGTCGGGCAGCCAGCCGACGATCGCCAGCGCGCCCAGCACCAGGAAGAGCACGATCGCGCCGACCTTCAGCGCGGCGAACCAGAACTCGAACTCGCCGAAGTTCTTCACCGCCGCCAGGTTCGCCGCCGTGAAGACCACCATGAAGAGCAGCACCCAGCCCCACTGCGGGACGTCCGGCACCCAGCCGTGCGCGATCCGCGCCGCGCCCGTCGCCTCCACGGCGAGGACGACCACCAGCAGGAACCAGTACAGCCAGCCCACCGAGAACCCGGCCCAGCGGCCCAGCGCCCGCTCCGCGTGCACCGAGAACGCGCCGGACGCCGGCATCGCCGCCGACATCTCGCCCAGCATCCGCATCACCAGCATCGCGAGCGCGCCCGCGATCAGATACGAGAGCACGATCCCGGGACCGGCGACCGCGATGCCCGCGCCCGAGCCGACGAAGAGCCCGGCGCCGATGACCCCGCCCAGGCCGAGCATCGTCAGGTGACGCTGCTTCAGACCGTGGGAGAGGGGCTCGGGTTCGGTGAGGGGAGCGGCCGGGGCGGTGTCGCGCATGGTGGGGGACTCGCGCTCTGGGAGGAGGGGCACTTTATGGAGACCCCACAGTCTCTCCGGTGACCGGCCCCTGACGCAAAAGGGACTAGCCAGGGCCATCCCCTAGTGACAAGCGTCACGTGGCGCCCGGCGGCTCCGTCGCCCTTTGTCGGAACCCCATGAAGCCCCCGCCCGAGGCTTTGTCGGCGGCTGACGGTGATCGAGCGTTCACTCCTGGCATAGCGTCAACCTGTCCCGTCACCCTCACCCTCGCGGAGTACCGATGAGTAGCACCGCCGCCGCCCCCGTCCGCACCCTCCGTGCGGGCACCGTCCTGGCCGACCTCCTCCCGTCGAGCCGCGTCCGCGACGTCGCGCTCGTCGTCGGCGGCGCCGCCCTCACCGGCCTCGCCGCGCAGCTCTCCGTCCCGGTCCCCGGCTCCCCGGTCCCGGTCTCCGGCCAGACCTTCGCCGCCCTGCTCGTCGGCACCGCCCTCGGCGCCCGCCGCGGCTTCCTCTCCCTCGCCCTCTACGCGGTCGTCGGCATGGCCGGCGTCCCGTGGTTCGCCCAGGGCTCCTCGGGCTACGCGATGCCGTCCTTCGGCTACATCCTCGGCATGCTGCTCGCCGCCACCGTCGTCGGCGCCCTCGCCCGCCGCGGCGCCGACCGCTCGGTCCTGCGCACCGCCGGCACCATGGCCCTCGGCTCCGCGCTCATCTACGCGGTCGGCGTCCCGTACCTGGCCCTCGCCACCGGCATGACCCTCGGTCAGGCCGTCGCCGCCGGCCTGACCCCCTTCCTCATCGGCGACGCCCTCAAGGCCGCGCTCGCCATGGGCGCCCTCCCGGCCGCCTGGAAGCTCGTCGGCCGCAAGGGCTGACGACCCCACGCACGAAGGGCCCGGCCCGCCGGGGTGGGGGGGGGGCGCCGGGGGCGTCCCCCCCGCCCGTCCCCCGCGTGACTCAAGCGTGACGCGTACCGCAGCGCGGGTGGGAGCGCGC
>NZ_JBHYKM010000070.1:3964-6325 GCF_042741435.1 Streptomyces sp. NPDC058955
CCGCCCGCCCGCGCCCGGCCGCGCCCGCGCACGCCCCCCCCGCCGCCCCCCCCGGCGCGCCCCGCCCGGCCGCGGCCCCCCCCGGGGCCCTTTCGCATGCGTATTTCGCGTGCGTACTGCTAGTCGCGGGCGGCGGAGGTCTTCCTGACCCGGTCCCGGACCAGGGCGATGGCCAGCACCAGCGCGGCCACCAGCAGCGAGAGCACGACCTGCTCCCGGGCGCTGCCGCCGTCGTAGATCATGTAGCCGAGGACGAAGACGATCATGCCGATCGTCGCCCAGGTCAGGTACGGGAAGAGCCACATCCGCACGACCAGCTTCTCCGGCGACTCGCGCAGGATGATGCCGCGCATCCGCAGCTGGGTCACGCAGATGACCAGCCAGACGAAGAGCGCCACCGCGCCGGAGGAGTTCAGCAGGAAGGCGAAGACGGTGTCCGGCCACTTGTAGTTGAAGAACACCGCGGCGAAGCCGAAGACGACCGAGGACAGGATCGCCGCGCGCGGCACGCCCCGCTTGTCGACCTTGGCGAAGGACTTCGGCGCGTCACCGCGCTGACCGAGCGAGAAGGCCATCCGGGAGGCCGTGTAGAGGCCCGAGTTGAGGCAGGACAGCACGGCGGTCAGGACGATCACGTTCATGATCTGACCGGCGTGCGGGATGCCGATGGAGTCGAGGGCGGCGACGTACGAGCCCTTCTCCACGATCGAGGGGTCGTTCCACGGCAGCAGCGTCAGGACGATGAAGATCGAGCCCAGGTAGAAGACGCCGATCCGCCAGATCACGCTGTTGGTCGCCTTGGTCACGGCCCGCTGCGGGTCCTCCGACTCGCCGGCCGCGAGGGTCACGATCTCGCTGCCCATGAAGGAGAAGACCACCATCAGCACACCGGTGAGGATCGCGCCCGCGCCCATGGGCATGAACCCGCCCGCGTCGGTGAGGTGCGCGAAGCCCGCGCCCGGGTTGTCCGAGCCCGGCAGCACACCGAAGACCGCGAGCATGCCGATCACCACGAAGGCGCCGATGGCGACGACCTTGATGCCGGCGAACCAGAACTCGAACTCGCCGTACGAGGCCACCGAGGCCAGGTTCGTCGCGGTGAGCACCACCATCACGATCAGCGCCCAGGCCCACTGCGGCACCGCCGGGATCCAGCTCTCCAGGATCACCGCGCCCGCGGTCGCCTCGACGGCCAGCACGACCACCCAGAAGAACCAGTACAGCCAGCCGATGGTGAAGCCCGCCCAGCGGCCGAGCGCCTGGTCGGCGTAGGCCGAGAAGGAGCCGGAGGAGGGCCGTGCGGCGGCCATCTCGCCGAGCATCCGCATCACGAAGACGACCATCGCGCCGACGAGGGCGTACGAGAGGAGGATCGCGGGGCCCGCGGCGGCGATGCCGGAGCCGGAGCCGACGAAGAGGCCGGCGCCGATGACGCCGCCGATCGCGATCATCGACAGATGGCGGTTCTTGAGCCCGGCCTTGAGGCCGTCGGACGGCGGGGTCTGACCGGGGGTACCGGTGCTGCCGCCTTCCTTGGCGAGGGTCGGCTGCGTGTTCATGAACGCTTCCTTCGGGTGTGGGGGGCAGGCTCGGATCGCGAGCCGGAGCCATGTAACCCGGCGACTCGCCAGTACGGAAGCTTTGACTCCGGATCGTGATTCAGGACATATTCGGGCCATAAGGTCCAGACCAGGCGGGCCGGAGGGCCGTGACCCGTCGGGACCAAGGTCCCGACCCCGCTGACGCCTGCCCCGTCCCGGCCGTGCCACACTCGAAGCCATGCGCGTCTACATCGGTTCCGACCACGCCGGCTACGAACTCAAGACCCACCTCGTGGAGTGGCTCACCGCCCACGGCCACGAGCCCGTCGACTGCGGCCCCCACATCTACGACGCCCTCGACGACTACCCGCCGTTCTGCCTGCGCGCCGCCGAGAAGACGGCCGCCGACGCGGACAGCCTGGGCATCGTCATCGGCGGCTCCGGCAACGGCGAGCAGATCGCCGCCAACAAGGTCAAGGGCGTCCGTGCCGCCCTCGCCTGGAGCGAGCAGACCGCCGCCCTCGGCCGCGAGCACAACAACGCCAACGTGGTCGCGGTCGGCGCCCGCATGCACACCGAGGAGGAGGCGACCAAGTTCGTCGAGATCTTCCTCGCCACCCCGTACTCCGGCGACGAGCGCCACACCCGCCGCATCGAGATGCTGAGCGCGTACGAGACCGAGGGCATCATGCCCCCGATCCCGGCCCACCACCCGCAGCAGGGCTGAGCCCACCCGCCCGTGCCCCCCGCCCGCCCCGCGGCACGGGCGGCGCCCTACCCGCACCCACGATAACACCCCGTCCCGAGGGGCATACGATCC
>NZ_JBHYKM010000070.1:6335-10210 GCF_042741435.1 Streptomyces sp. NPDC058955
CGCCTTCCTCTCTGTTGTGGGGCGCCCCACCCGCGCCACAACCCCCCCCCGGGCGCCCCCCCCCCCCCGCCCCGGTGCCCCCCCCCCCCCGCGGCGCGCGCGCGCCCCCGGGGCCCCCGGGGCGGCGCCGTCCCGTCACCCAGGAGAACCGCCGTGCCCGAGGGGCATACGATCCACCGCCTCGCCCAGGACCACCGGGAGCGCTTCGGCGGCCGGCCCGTCCGCGCGAGCAGCCCGCAGGGCAAGTTCTCCGACTCCGCCGCCCTGCTCGACGGCTCCGTCCTGGAGACCACCGAGGCACACGGCAAGCACCTCTTCCTCGGCTTCCCGCGCGACGAGTGGGTCCACATCCACCTCGGCCTCTTCGGCAAGGTGAACTTCGGCGACGCCCCCGCGCCCCCGCCGACCGACACGGTCCGCCTGCGGCTCGCGAACCCGGAGTCGTACGTCGACCTCCGCGGCCCCACCACCTGCGCGCTGATCACCGACGCCGAGAAGCAGGCGATCCACGCCCGCCTGGGCCCGGACCCGCTGCGGGACGGCGACGACCCCGACAAGGCGTGGCGCCGCATAGCGAGGTCCCGCACCACGATCGCCGCCCTGCTGATGGACCAGAAGATCATCGCCGGCGTCGGCAACGTCTACCGCGCCGAGGTCCTCTTCCGCCACGGCATCGACCCGTACCGCGCCGGAAGGGACCTGACGGCGGGGGAGTGGACCGCGATCTGGGAGGACCTCAAGGCCCTCATGCGCGAGGGCGTCCGCCTCAACCGCATCGACACGGTCCGCCCCGAGCACACCCCCGAGGCGATGAACCGCCCCCCGCGCGTCGACGACCACGGCGGCGAGGTCTACGTCTACCGCCGCGCGAACCACCCCTGCCACCTCTGCGGCACGGAGATCCGCACGGCGGACCTGGCGGCGCGGAACCTCTTCTGGTGCCCGACCTGCCAGCACCGCTGAACCTCGTCGGTGGGCTGCCCTAGAACCCGTGCGGCAACCAGGGCGCGACCGGCGACCCGAACGCCAACGACGCCTCTGTCAGCGCCCCCTCGCGCAACTCGGTGACCCGCCCCGCGGAAGCCAGCGCGGCAAGGCTCGTGCCGCCCAGGTACGCCGCCCCCAACTCCCGTACCGACAAGGCGAGATCGGCCGCGTCCGAGGTCCGGGAACAGCTCGCTCCCTTCGCGTCGCCCGACAGCCGCCACCGCCCCGCGTTCCACGGACAGAACGCGTCCGCCACCTCGAACACGACGTCCACCGGTGCCTGGTACGTCCGTGCCTCCAGCGCCGCGCCGACGTCCACCAGCCGCGCGAACAGCCCCTCCCGCACGGCCGGTTCGCACCGTCGCACGTCCGAGACCAGGTGCTGCCAGGCCGAGTCCACCGGCGCGCTGTTCACCCGCACCTTCGTCGTCAGGTCGACCGAGCACAGGAACCGCCACAGCGCCGTCTCCGCCACCGGGTCGAGCCCGTACAGCTCGTGCACGGTCACCGAGCCGTCCGCGCCCGCCCAGCTCCAGTCCGGCTTGATCGCGTAGTACGCGTACCCCACGACCTCCCCGTCCCGCTCCGCCAGCACGCACAGCCGCTCCGAGGAACCCTCCCGCGACCCCGGCGGGTCGAGCAGCGGCAGCCGCTCCCAGCCGGGCCGCCGGGCCAGCATCCCGGGCCGGCGCGGCACCATCCGCGCGTACACCGCCTCCGTCACCGCCGAGGACTCCGCGAGCGGCACCATCCGCAGCGACACCGCGTCCGTCCCGGCCGGCACGTCCAGCCGCACCCGGGCGGTGTCGATCACCGCGCGCTGGGTCCACGTCGCCGCCCCGTAACCGAACCGCCCGTAGATGACCGCCTCCGAGGCCGTCAGCACCGCCAGCGGCTCGCCCGCCTCCCGGACGTCGTCGAGCTGCCGGCGCATCATCGACGTCAGCAGCCCCCGCCGCCGATGCGTTCCGGCCACGCTCACCATCGTCACGCCCGCCGCCGGCACCGACGCCCCGCCCGGCACGGTCAGCCGGAAGGAGAACGCCCCCGCCGTCGCCACCGGCCGGTCCCCGTCCCAGACCGCCAGCGACCGCCCGCACTCGGTCAGGTCCCGCCACAGCGCCCGCTCCTCGGGCTGCTCCGGCACACCCCCGAAGGCGAGTTCCAGCGCAGAGAACCAGCGATCCCACTCCGACGGGTCCAGCACCCGCAGTTCAGTCGTCATATGCCATCGATATCAGCGGTCCTCGCCCGAGGCGACCCGATTTCACGCACCTTGTCACCGGGGTACCCCTGCACGGGAGCCGCCGGGGTGGATAGGGTCCAGGCCAATGGCCCACCACGGAGTGAACACGTACACGGCCCGGTTGCGCAGGCGCGCCCACCGGGCCCGCGTCGTGCTGCGCCGGACCGGCGTCGACTACTTCCGCGGCGGCACCTCCGACCGGCTCGCCCTCGCCGGACTCCTCCTCACCATCCCCGCCATCGTCTGCGGCACCGTCCTCGACCCGGTCTGGTGCTCGCCCGCCGCCCTCGTCCTGCCGATCGTGGCCGGCGGACTGCTGCTGCGGCCCGCCAGCCTCCTCGGCCTGTACGCGGCGGCGGCCGGCGGCCTGATCGTCGAGTCCACGATCCTCGGCCCGTACGGCGAGGGGCCCGCCCGCGTCACCCCCGGCACCGTCCTGGTGGTCGCCGCCTGCGGCCTCTTCGGCCTGCTCATCGCCCAGTTCCGGGCCCGGGTCGGAGTGCCCTGGCGGCGCGGCGGCACCATGCTCTTCGACCTGCGCGAACGGCTCCGGGTGCAGAGCGCGCTGCCCCGGCTGCCGGGCGGCTGGCACCGCGAGATGGCACTCCGCCCGGCCGGCGGCCAGTCCTTCTCGGGCGACTTCGTCGTCGCCGCCCGCACCCACGGCGGCCGCACCCTGGAGGTCGTCCTCACCGACGTCTCCGGCAAGGGCATGGACGCGGCCTCCCGCTCCCTGCTGCTCTCCGGCGCCTTCGGCGGCCTGCTCGGCTCGCTCCCGCCGCACGGCTTCCTGCCCGCCGCCAACGGCTATCTGCTCCGGCAGAACTGGGACGAGGGCTTCGCCACCTCCGTCCACCTCGTCCTCGACCTGGACTCCGGCGACTACGAGCTCTTCTCCGCCGGCCACCTGCCCGCGCTCCAGCTCCACTCCGGCACCGGCCGCTGGGAGGAGAAGGACGGCGACGGACCCCTCCTCGGCGTCTACGACGGCGCCGAGTTCCACCCGGTCAAGGGCACCCTGCAGCCCGGCGACGTCCTGATGCTCTTCACCGACGGCCTCGTCGAGGCCGCCGACCGCGACCTCGCCGAAGGCATCGACCGGCTCACCGGCGAGGCCGACCGCTGCGTCCCCGGCGGCTTCGAGGGCGTCGCCTGGCACCTCATCGAGGCGGTCGCCAAGGACGTCAACGACGACCGCGCGCTCGTCCTCATCTCCCGCCCCGCCTGAACCTTTCGGGCCTGTGGCGCGTCCCACGATTCGTCACCCCCCGCCGAGGGCAAAGGGGTTGGTGGCACGATGGAGGCGCGGGGGTGTCCAGATGCATACCCCGGGCTGGGCAGGGACCGACCGAGGGTGTGATCAGTTGTGGCCATTTCGCTGTCTGTGGTGTTGCTGTTGGCGATCGTCCTCGTGGTGCTGATCCGCGGCGGAAGCCTCAAGGGCGGGCCGGCCGTGGTCGCCGTCCTCTTCGGCTTCTTCCTCGCGTCCACGGGCATGGCCGACGACATCCAGCGCTTCCTGGACTCGATAACCCAGACGATCAGCGCCGTGAAGTTCTGACGGACTTCCGGCGGCGCGGAACGGCCCCGGGCCGGGCCGGGCGCCCCCCCCCGCCCGCCCCCCCGCGCGCCCCACACGCAC
>NZ_JBHYKM010000070.1:10220-40698 GCF_042741435.1 Streptomyces sp. NPDC058955
TTCGTGTCACTCTAACCCCCCCTCACCCCGGGGGTTTCGTGCGGCCGCGGCGCGGGGGGCGGCCCCCGCCCCCGGCCCCCCCCCCCCCCCCCGCCCCCCGCCCCCGGGGCCGTACACAGAGCGGGCGACGGGAATCGAACCCGCGTAGCTAGTTTGGAAGACTAGGGCTCTACCATTGAGCTACGCCCGCACGGAACGCGCCACAGGCCGGAACGGCCGCGGCACGGACAGCATCGTAGCCGGTCCGGAGCCGTCCGTGCACGCCCCGAAAAGAGGGGGCGTCGCAGCGTCTCCGTACATGTACCCTACGTGTCGCACCGACGGGGTGTGGCGCAGCTTGGTAGCGCGTCCGCTTTGGGAGCGGAAGGCCGTGGGTTCAAATCCCGCCACCCCGACCAGCATGATCCTCACGATCCCCCCGGGGCCCCGACCTCGCGGTTCCTTGGTCACGTTGTGGGCCTCATCCCACGTGCGGTTACTATGCAAGCTGCGAGCCCGTGTGTCTTTCTGACCGGGCCCATCGGCCGGAACCGCCCCGCGCGGCCCGTCCGGAATCCAGGAATCAGCCACAAGGAGACCGAACCGTGAAGAGCGCCGTGGAGACCCTGAACCCGACCCGGGTTCGGCTCACTGTCGAGGTGCCCTTCGAGGAGCTCAAGGACAGCCTCGACGCGGCGTACAAGAAGATCAACCAGCAGGTCACGGTCAAGGGCTTCCGCAAGGGCAAGATCCCGGCTCGTGTGATCGACCAGCGGTTCGGCCGCGGCGCCGTGCTGGAGGAGGCCGTCAACGACGCGCTCCCGAAGTTCTACACCGAGGCCGTGAACGAGGCCGAGGTCAACGTGCTGGGCCAGCCCGAGGTCGACATCACGGAGCTGAAGGACGGCGAGCTGCTGGCCTTCACCGCCGAGGTCGACGTCCGCCCGACCATCGAGATCCCGGACTACTCCGGCATCGAGGTCGAGGTCGACGCCATCGAGGTCACCGACGAGGACGTCGAGAAGTCCGTGGAGCAGCTCCGCGAGCGCTTCGCGTCCACCAGCAAGGTCGAGCGCGCCGCCGCCGAGGGTGACGTCGTCACCCTCGACCTGACCGCCACGGTCGACGGCGAGGTGCTGCCCGACGGCGTCGCCGACGGTGTCTCGTACACCATCGGTTCCGGCGAGCTGCTCGACGGCATCGACGCCGCCGTCACCGGCCTGGAGGCCGGCGGCGAGGCCACCTTCACCTCGCAGCTGAAGGGCGGCTCCGCCGCGGGCAAGGACGCCGAGGTCACCGTCAAGGTCACCGAGGTCGCCGCCCGTGAGCTCCCCGAGCTGGACGACGAGTTCGCGCAGATGGCGTCGGAGTTCGACACCCTCGACGAGCTCAAGGCCGACAGCCGCAAGCGCCTCGAGAACATGAAGCAGTTCGACCAGGCCACCCAGGCCCAGGAGCGCGTCCTGGAGAAGTTCCTGGAGCTGGCGGAGATCCCCGTCCCCGAGAAGCTCCTCGAGGACGAGGTCAACACCCGCAAGCACAACCTGGAGCACCACCAGCTCGGCCAGATGGGCCTGAGCCTGGAGAAGTACCTGGAGCTCCAGGGCAAGACGGTCGAGGAGTTCGAGGCCGAGACCAAGGAGCAGGCGGTCAAGGGCATCAAGACCCAGTTCCTCCTCGACGAGCTCGTCTCCCAGGAGAAGCTGAACGTCGAGCAGGACGAGCTCACCGAGCACCTGTTCCGCCGTGCCGCCTCCTCCGGCATGTCCCCCGACCAGTTCGCCCAGGCCGTCGTCCAGGGCGGCCAGGTGCCGATGCTGGTCGGCGAGGTCGCCCGCGGCAAGGCCCTCGCGGTCGTCGTCGAGGCCGCCAAGGTCGTCGACACCAACGGTGAGGTCGTCGACCTCTCCGACGACGAGGACGAGGCCGTCGAGGCCGCCGCCGAGACGGTCGAGGCCGTCACCGGCGAGGCCGAGGTCGCCGAGGAGAAGTAGGCCCCACCAGGCCGACGCCGAGGCCCCGCCTCGCGCGCTCCGTATCGCGCCACGGGCCCGGACGCACTGCTGTGCGGCCGGGCCCGTGGACGTTCGCGGACCTTTTATGCGCCGCCAACTACCTTGCGCTCCCAGCGAACAGTTCGGGAACCGGGATGGCGTTGTCCTACCTGCGCGTTAGGGTCCATGGATACGGGGGCACTGCCCTCAGAACGAGACGCTGAGACGGCCCGGGGCCGTCGGAGACGAGCAGGTGGATACGTGACGAATCTGAAGCCTTACGCCGCGGGTGAGCCGTCCATCGGTGGTGGCCTCGGCGACCATGTCTACAACCGGCTGCTCGGCGAGCGCATCATCTTCCTCGGCCAGCAGGTCGACGACGAGATCGCCAACAAGATCACCGCCCAGATGCTCCTCCTGGCCGCCGACCCGGAGAAGGACATCTACCTCTACATCAACAGCCCCGGTGGCTCCGTGACGGCCGGCATGGCCGTCTACGACACCATGCAGTACATCCCGAACGACGTCGTCACCATCGGTATGGGCATGGCGGCCTCGATGGGCCAGTTCCTGCTCACCGGCGGCACCCCCGGCAAGCGCTTCGCGCTGCCGAACACCGACATCCTGATGCACCAGGGCTCCGCCGGCATCGGCGGCACCGCCTCCGACATCAAGATCCAGGCCGAGTACCTCCTTCGCACGAAGAAGCGCATGGCCGAGATCACCGCGCACCACTCCGGCCAGACCGTCGAGACGATCATCCGCGACGGCGACCGCGACCGCTGGTTCACCGCGGAGGAGGCCAAGGAGTACGGCCTCATCGACGACATCATCACGCACGCCGCGGGTGTTCCGGGCGGCGGCGGCACGGGCGCCTGAGCGCCGGCCAGCCGCAGAGCCCCCAGCCCCCTCCGAACGCCACCAGGACGGTGAACACCCAGATGCAGAACAACCTCTCCCCGAGCGGCCTCTACACCGGCGCGCCGATGGACAACCGCTACGTCGTCCCGCGCTTCGTCGAGCGCACCTCGCAGGGCGTGCGCGAGTACGACCCGTACGCGAAGCTCTTCGAGGAGCGCGTGATCTTCCTCGGCGTGCAGATCGACGACGCCTCGGCCAACGACGTCATGGCGCAGCTGCTGTGCCTGGAGTCGATGGACCCGGACCGCGACATCTCGATCTACATCAACAGCCCGGGCGGCTCCTTCACGGCCCTCACGGCCATCTACGACACGATGCAGTTCGTGAAGCCCGACATCCAGACGGTCTGCATGGGCCAGGCGGCCTCCGCCGCGGCCGTGCTGCTCGCCGCCGGCACCCCCGGCAAGCGGATGGCCCTGCCGAACGCCCGGGTGCTGATCCACCAGCCCTCCGGCGGCACCGGCCGTGAGCAGCTCTCCGACCTGGAGATCGCGGCCAAGGAGATCCTGCGGATGCGCGACCAGCTGGAGACCATGCTGGCCAAGCACTCCACCACGCCGATCGAGAAGATCCGCGACGACATCGAGCGCGACAAGATCCTGACGGCCGAGGACGCCCTCGCGTACGGCCTGATCGACCAGATCGTCTCGACCCGCAAGAGCACGGCCGCCGCGGCACACTGACGCGCCCGACCTTCCCTCGGCACGGTTCTTCTGGCTCGCGTGGCCGAATCGCGACCATGTGAACCGTGCCAAGGGGGGCCCGAACGGGGGGTCCGGCAAGGTACCGTCGAATATGAGGCACCAGGAGTCGCTGAACCAAGCGCTCCCAGGCGAAGGGGAAGCACCTCGTGGCACGCATCGGTGATGGCGGCGATCTGCTCAAGTGCTCGTTCTGCGGAAAGAGCCAGAAGCAGGTGAAGAAGCTCATCGCGGGACCCGGTGTGTACATCTGCGACGAGTGCATCGACCTCTGCAACGAGATCATCGAAGAGGAACTCGCGGAGACGAGCGAGGTGCGGTGGGAGGAACTCCCCAAGCCCCGCGAGATCTACGAGTTCCTGGAGGGGTACGTCGTCGGCCAGGAGCCGGCGAAGAAGGCCCTCTCCGTCGCCGTGTACAACCACTACAAGCGCGTCCAGGCCGGCGAGAACGGCGGCGCGCAGGGCCGTGACGACGCGATCGAACTGGCCAAGTCCAACATCCTGCTGCTGGGCCCCACGGGTTCGGGCAAGACGCTGCTCGCCCAGACCCTGGCCCGCATGCTCAACGTCCCGTTCGCCATCGCCGACGCGACGGCGCTGACGGAGGCCGGCTATGTCGGCGAGGACGTCGAGAACATCCTGCTCAAGCTGATCCAGGCCGCGGACTACGACGTCAAGAAGGCCGAGACCGGGATCATCTACATCGACGAGATCGACAAGGTCGCCCGTAAGAGCGAAAACCCGTCGATCACGCGCGACGTCTCCGGCGAGGGCGTGCAGCAGGCCCTCCTGAAGATCCTGGAGGGCACCACCGCCTCCGTCCCGCCGCAGGGCGGCCGGAAGCACCCGCACCAGGAGTTCATCCAGATCGACACGACGAACGTGCTCTTCATCGTGGGCGGCGCCTTCGCCGGCCTGGAGAAGATCATCGAGTCGCGGGCGGGCGCCAAGGGCATCGGCTTCGGGGCGACCATCCGCTCCAAGCGCGAGATCGAGGCGAGCGACCAGTTCCAGGAGGTCATGCCGGAGGACCTGGTGAAGTTCGGGATGATCCCCGAGTTCATCGGCCGTCTCCCCGTCATCACCTCGGTCCACAACCTGGACCGCGAGGCGCTCCTGAAGATCCTCGTCGAGCCGCGCAACGCGCTGGTGAAGCAGTACCAGCGCCTCTTCGAACTCGACGGCGTGGAGCTGGACTTCGACCGCCCCGCCCTGGAGGCCATCGCCGACCAGGCCATCCTCCGCGGCACCGGCGCCCGCGGCCTGCGCGCCATCATGGAGGAGGTCCTCCAGTCGGTGATGTACGAGGTCCCCTCCCGCAAGGACGTGGCCCGCGTCGTCATCACGGCGGACGTCGTCCGCAACAACGTGAACCCGACCCTGGTCCCCCGCATCGTCAAGAACGACGGCCGCCACGAGAAGTCGGCGTAACCGCAAGCACGACGAAGGGGCGCCCCACCGGACTTCCGGCGGGGCGCCCCTTCGCATGCGCCGCGCGCGTCAGATCTTGACGCGGACTTCCTTGCGGAGCTTGGCGGCGATGGAACTCTTCGCGGGAGCCGCTGCGGCGCCACGGGGCCGGGGCTTGTTCTGGTCTCCATGGGGACATGGCGCCTTGAGGGGCCAATTCGTCATGAGACGAAGAGTTCGAGACAAGATCGCATGGCGTTCTTGCGTCATCGCACGCGAGTGCGATCCGCTAACGCTGTACACGCCAGGGTATGCCTGAGGGGGAAGCGATGAAGATGATGAAGGCTGGTCGACTGATGACGGCGGCTGGTGTCGCTGTGGCTGCGGTCGCCGCGCAGATCGCGCTGGCCGCGCCTGCGTCGGCGATGTACACCGGATGTCTCAACTACCTCAAGGGCGAGGGTTATGTCGTAGGACCGAAGGTGTACGCGGCTTGTTCGCATGAGGCGATCAAGGTGGGATTCGTTTGGTATCCCAATTCGTATTGTGTGTCGGCGCTCGCCGGGATACGCGTGGGGGGACCCGACGCCCTCGATGCTTGCCGACGCGCCCACGGTTGACACCGCCGGCCCATGGTGGTCAGGGCCCCTGTGCGGTGTGATGAAGAGGGGTGCCCCGACCACCGGTGAGGGCGCCCCTCCCTTCTCGTGGACGCCGCGCGTCAGATCTTGACGCGGACTTCCTTGCGGAGCTTGGCGGCGATGTCGGCGGTCTGCTCCATGGTGCCGCCCTTGCCGACCATCATGTCGGCGAGGTTGAAGTGCAGCACGTAGCCGATGGTGCTGTGGTCGCCCCAGACGCACACGGGCATGATGACCTCCTTGGGGCCGACACCCCCGGAGTCGCCCGGCTTGTACTTCATCTCCTGGCACTTCAGTACGGCGCCGTCGAAGCCCGCGGGCGTGACCGGCTTGGGGTCGCCGATGAGCTCGCCCTCGTCCTTGTTCTTCTCGGCTTCCGCCTTCATGCTGGCGAACATGGCGTCGACGGTCTTCTCCGGGTCCTCGATCTCGCCGTACACGCCGCCGAAGGACAGCATCTTGCCGGCGAGCGGGTTCGCCTTGTCCTCCACCTGCCAGCTGCCGTTGACCTCCTGGGGGTTCTTGACCCCGTACTTCGCGGCGTCCTTGACGGGGTCGTCGTCGTCCGAGCCCTTGCCCTCGTCGGGGATCTTCTTGTACTCGGTCAGGACCGTGTCCGGCGTCACCAGCTTGTGCGGGCCGTCGTTCGCGACGGACGCGCCCGCGCCGCCGCCGATCAGGAAGTACGCGCCGACCGCGATCGCCGCGACGACCGCGACCGCGCCGATGATCAGCGGGGTCTTGGACTTCTTCGGGGCGGGCGGGGGCGGGGGGTAGGCGCCGGGGCCCTGGGGGGCGCCGTACTGGGGCTGCTGGCCGTAGGGGCCGGGCTGCTGCGGGTAGCCGTAGGGCTGCTGCTGCGGCGGCACGCCCTGCGGGGCCTGCTGGGGGTAGCCGTAACCGGGCTGCGGCGCCTGCGGCTGCCCGTACGGGCCGGGCTGCTGGCCGTACGGCCCGGGCTGCTGCGGCTGCTGGCCCCCGTACGGACCCGGCTGGTTGTAGCTCATCTACTGCTTCCCCTCACAGGACGTTTATGCGTAGCGAACATCCTGTCGGAAGCGGCCCTGCGATGGGGCGGCGGGGGTCACACCGTTACCGAACAATCGCGTTTCGGGACACCACCGTCGCACCCCTAAACTGGGCCCGTGACCGAGAACACTCAGCAGCAGACAGCGCCCACCACCGAACTGCCGACCCAGTACGCGCCGGCCGAGGTAGAGGGGCCGCTGTACGAGCGCTGGGTAGAGCGCGGCTACTTCGAGGCGGACGCGAAGAGCGAGAAGCCGGCGTACACCATCGTCATCCCGCCGCCGAACGTCACCGGCTCGCTCCACCTGGGCCACGCCTTCGAGCACACGCTGATCGACGCTCTGACCCGCCGCAAGCGCATGCAGGGCTTCGAGACCCTGTGGCAGCCGGGCATGGACCACGCCGGCATCGCCACCCAGAACGTCGTCGAGCGCGAGCTCGCGAAGGAGGGCAAGTCCCGCCACGACCTGGGCCGCGAGGCTTTCGTCGAGCGTGTCTGGGAGTGGAAGGCCGAGTCCGGCGGGCAGATCGCCGGCCAGATGCGGCGCCTCGGCGAGGGTCTGGCCTGGAGCCGGGACCGCTTCACCATGGACGAGGGTCTGTCCCGGGCCGTCCAGACCGTCTTCAAGAAGATGTTCGACGACGAGCTGATCTACCGCGCCGAGCGCATCATCAACTGGTGCCCGCGTTGTCTGACGGCCATCTCAGACATCGAGGTCGACTACCAGGAGGACGACGGCGAGCTCGTCTCCATGACGTACGGCGAGGGTGAGGACACCATCGTCGTCGCCACGACCCGCGCGGAGACGATGCTCGGTGACACGGCCGTCGCCGTCCACCCCGACGACGAGCGCTACAAGCACCTGATCGGCAAGCAGATCAAGCTGCCGCTGACCGACCGCACGATCCCCGTCGTCGCCGACACCCACGTCGACCCGGAGTTCGGCACCGGCGCCGTCAAGGTGACCCCGGCGCACGACCCGAACGACTTCGCCATCGGCCAGCGCCACGACCTCGAATCGATCGAGGTCCTCGACGAGCGCGGTGTGATCACCGTCCACGGCCCCTTCCTCGGCCTGGACCGCTTCGAGGCCCGCTCCGCGATCGTTGCCGCCCTGCGCGCCGAGGGCCGGATCGTCGCGGAGAAGCGCCCGTACGTCCACTCCGTGGGCCATTGCTCCCGCTGCAAGACGACCCTGGAGCCGCGTCTGTCGATGCAGTGGTGGGTCAAGGTCGAGACGCTGGCCAAGGCCGCTGGCGACGCCGTCCGCGACGGCCGCGTCGACATCCACCCGGCCGACATGTCGCAGCGCTACTTCGACTGGGTCGACAACCTCAACGACTGGTGCATCTCGCGCCAGCTGTGGTGGGGCCACCGCATCCCCGTCTGGCACGGTCCGAACGGCGAGCTGGTCTGCGTCGGCCCGGACGACGAGGCGCCCACGGGCGAGGGATGGAAGCAGGACACCGACGTCCTCGACACCTGGTTCTCGTCCGGCCTGTGGCCGTTCTCGACGATGGGCTGGCCGGAGAAGACGCCGGACCTGCAGAAGTTCTACCCGAACTCCGTCCTGGTCACCGGCTACGACCTCATGTTCTTCTGGGTCGCCCGGATGATGATGTTCGGCCTGTATGCGATGGACGGCCAGCCGCCGTTCCGCACGATCGCGTTCCACGGCATGGTCCGCGACGAGTTCGGCAAGAAGATGTCGAAGTCGTTCGGGAACACCGTCAACCCGCTCGACTGGATGGACAAGTACGGCTCCGACGCCCTGCGCTTCACCCTGGCCAAGGGCGCCAACCCGGGCGTCGACGTCCCGATCGGCGAGGACTGGGTCCAGGCGTCCCGGAACTTCGCCAACAAGATCTGGAACGCGACCCGCTTCGCGATGATGAACGGCGCCACCATCGAGGGTCCGCTGCCGGACGCCTCCGAGATGTCGGCGACCGACCGCTGGATCCTGTCCCGACTCAACGAGACGGTCGCGCAGGTCGACGCGTACTACGACGACTTCCAGTTCGCGAAGCTGAGCGAGTCGCTCTACCACTTCGCGTGGGACGAGGTCTTCGCCTGGTACGTCGAGCTGTCGAAGACGACGTTCTTCGCGGGCGGCGAGGGCGCCAAGGTCTCCGGCCGCGTCCTCGGCGAGGTCCTGGACGTCATGCTGCGCCTGCTGCACCCGATCGTCCCGTTCGTCACCGACACCCTGTGGACGACCCTCACCGGCGGCGAGTCCCTCGTCGTCGCGGACTGGCCGAAGGACTCCGGCTTCCGCGACGAGGCCGCCGAGAAGGAGATCGAGCTGGTCCAGCGGGTCGTCACCGAGGTCCGCCGGTTCCGCAAGGAGCAGGGCCTCCAGGACGCCCAGAAGGTCCCGGCCCGCCTCTCCCTGGCCGGCACCCCGCTGGTCGCGCACGAGGCCGCCATCCGCCAGATCCTGCGCCTCCAGCCGGAGGGCGAGGGCTTCGCCGCCACCGCGACCCTCCCGGTCGCCGGCGCCGAGGTCGCGCTCGACCTGTCGGGCACCATCGACGTCGAGGCCGAGCGCAAGCGGCTCGCGAAGGACCTGGCCGCCGCCGAGAAGGAGAAGGCCCAGGCCGAGGCCAAGCTCGGCAACGAGGCGTTCCTCGCCAAGGCCCCCGACAACGTCGTGGACAAGATCAAGGGCCGGCTGGCCAAGGCGGACGAGGACATCGCCCGCATCCACACCCAGCTGGACAAGCTGCCGCAGGCGTAACGCGGACGGCGGAAGGGCCCGGGACCGACACGGCCCCGGGCCCTTCCGCGTGCCGGAGACGGCCCGAACAGGGACGAAGTGCCCCATCTCACAGCAGACGGGACTTCAGGTCCACGGCGTCGGGACCAAGGACCCTGGATGATGGAGGCATGGTCCGCCCCTCCGCCCTCGCCGCGCTGCGCCGCCGCGTGGACCGGTGGGCCGGGTCGCCCCGGGCCCTGGACGTCGTCGCCGCGCTCAGCGCCTTCGCGCTCATGGTCCTCGACGTGCCGGGGCTCGCCCGCGCCGACAACTCCCTCACCGGCGTCACCGCCACCCTGGTCCTCGCCGCCGGCGCCTCGACCCTGGTGCTGCGCCGGCGGGCGCCCTGGGTGCCGTACCTGGTCGCGCTCGGCCTGATGGGCTGGCTGCACGAGGTCACCCTCATCCAGTTCTCGCTCTACTCCATCGGCCGCTTCCGGGGCCGCCGGGCCGCCGTCGCCGCCACCCTGCTCTACATCGGCGTGGCCTACGCCTACTTCCAGATGCCCGGCTGGCCCGCCGACCAGCACGGCGGCACCCTCAGCGACTTCCTCAGCCTGATCGTCCCCATCGGCGTCCTCGCCGCCGGCGTCGGCATCGCCGCCCACCGCCACGACCTCGTCCGCGCCCTGGAGGTCCAGCGGCGCGAGGCCGCCGCCCGGCAGGCCGTCCAAGAAGAGCGCATCCAGGTCGGGCGGGACGTCCACGACCTGGTCGGACGCGAGCTGACCGTGCTCGCGGTGCGGGCCGAGGTGCTCGCCGTACGGGCCCGCGGCGAGGCCCACCGGAAGGACTTCGAGGAGCTCGCCGACACCGCCCGGCGCGCCCACCTGATGCTGAACGAGACCCTGGTGCGGCGCGCCGACCGGGACGGCGCCACGCCCGGTCTGGAGGGCCTCGCGGACCTGGCCGCCGAGAGCGAGCGGATGGGCAGCCCGGTCGAGCTGGACGTGGCCGAGGAGGTCAAGGCGCTCTCGCCGCTGCGGCAGACCGCCGTCCACCGGGTGGTCCAGGAGTGCCTGACGAACGCGGCGAAGCACGCCCCGGGCCTGCCGGTCCGGGTGGGGATCGGCGTCCACGGGCCGGACCTGTGGATCGAGGTCCGCAACCCGCTGCCGCAGACCCCGCCGGACCGCGCGCCCGTCTCCACCGGCACCGGCCTCGTCTCGATGGACGAGCGGGTCGCCAGCATGGGCGGCACCTTCACGGCGGGGGAGGAGGACGGCGGCTACGTGGTCCGGGCGACCCTCCCGTCCGGCCTGTCCCGCTGAGGCCCCCCCCGTACGGCCCCGGCTAGCGCGCCGACTCCGCCTTCCCCAGCACCCGCTGGAGCCCGTCGAAGTCCTCCACGCAGCGGCCCGAGCCGAGGGCCACGCAGTCCAGCGGGTCGTCCGCCACGAAGACCGGGATGCCCGTCGCCGACGCCATCCTGAGGTCCAGGCCCGGCAGCAGCGCCCCGCCGCCGGTCAGCACGATGCCGTGCTCCATCACGTCGCCGGACAGCTCCGGCGGGCACTCCTCCAGCGTCGCCCGCACCGCCGCGATGACCGCCTCCACCGGCTCGTCCAGCGCCTGCCGGACCTCCGGGACGGTCAGCTCCACCGTCCGGGGCAGCCCGCCGACCTTCTCCCGGCCGCGCACGGTGAAGGTGCGCCGCTCGAACTCCTCGCCGCCCGGCACCGGCCACGCCGAGCCGATCGCCACCTTCACGTCCTCCGCCGTCCGCTCGCCGACCAGCAGCGAGTGCGCCCGGCGGACGTGGTCGGTGATCGCCGCGTCGAACCGGTCCCCGCCGACCCGCAGCGACCGGGCGGTGACGATCCCGCCGAGCGAGATCACCGCCACCTCCGTCGTCCCGCCGCCGATGTCGACGACCATCGAGCCGCGCGGGTCGGAGACCGGCAGACCCGCCCCGATCGCCGCCGCCATCGGCTCCTCGATGAGGTGGACCGCCCGCGCCCCCGCCGAGATCGTCGCGTGCACGATCGCCCGACGCTCCACCGGGGTCACCCCGCTCGGCACGCACACCACCATCCGGGTGCGCGGCCGGCGGCGGCCCGGGACGGCCTTGCGGACGAAGTGCCGGATCATCTCCTCGGCCGCCTCGTAGTCGCTGATCACCCCGTCCCGCAGCGGCCGGATCGCGGTGATCGACCCCGGCGTCCGGCCGATCGTCTCCTTCGCCTCGGCGCCGACCGCGAGCGCGTGCCGGGAGCCCTCCTGGACCGCCACCACGGACGGCTCGTTGAGCACGATGCCCTGCCCGCGCGCGTAGAGGAGGGTGTTGGCCGTGCCGAGATCGATGCCTATGTCCATGATCGCCAAGTTTGCCGGGCGGCCCCGGCGGACGGCGGGCCGAAGGTCCCGAATGGGGTGGGTCCATGGTCCTGTCGGTGGGTCTCCGTAGACTTGGGGGCGTGAGTGACCCGAGCGACCCGCGCGACCACGCCGACGACCGCGCCGACGGCTTCGACGACATCATCGACGAAGCGACGGACCGAGACCCCGACCTGGCGGTGATCGAGGCCGGCAGCCGCACCCTGCGCGCCCTGGCCGGACCGCCGCAGGGCGACCCCGTGCCGACCCGCCCCGAGGACCCGGAGCTGGACAAGGCGCTGCGCGAGGTCGAGACCGAGCTCTCGACCCGCTGGGGCGAGACCAAGCTGGAGCCGTCCGTCACGCGGATCGCGGCGCTCATGGACGTGCTGGGCGAGCCGCAGCGCGCGTACCCCTCGATCCACATCACGGGCACCAACGGCAAGACGTCGACCGCCCGCATGATCGAGTCCCTGCTCGCCGCCTTCGAGCTGCGCACCGGCCGCTACACCTCGCCGCACGTGCAGACCATCACCGAGCGGATCAGCCTGGACGGCGCCCCGATCTCCGCCGAGCGGTTCATCGAGACGTACCAGGACGTCAAGCCGTACGTGGAGCTGGTCGACGCCCGGGAGGAGTACCGGCTCTCCTTCTTCGAGGTCCTCACCGGAATGGCCTACGCGGCCTTCGCGGACGCCCCGGTGGACGTGGCGATCGTCGAGGTCGGCATGGGCGGCACCTGGGACGCGACCAACGTGATCGACGGCTCCGTCGCCGTCGTCACCCCGATCGACCTGGACCACACCGACCGGCTCGGCGAGACTCCCGGCGAGATCGCCGGCGAGAAGTCCGGGATCATCAAGCAGGGCGCGACCGTCATCCTGGCCCAGCAGCCGGTGGACGCCGCCCAGGTGCTCCTCAAGAAGGCCGTGGACGTCGACGCGACCGTGGCCCGCGAGGGCATGGAGTTCGGCGTCGTCTCCCGCGAGGTGGCCGTCGGCGGCCAGCTGCTGACCCTGCGCGGCCTCGGCGGCGAGTACGAAGAGGTCTTCCTGCCGCTGTACGGCGCCCACCAGGCGCACAACGCGGCCGTGGCGCTCGCCGCCGTCGAGGCGTTCTTCGGCATCGGCGCGGAGCACGCCCGCACCCTCGACATCGAGACCGTCCGGCGGGCCTTCGCCCAGACCTCGTCGCCCGGCCGCCTCGAGGTCGTCCGCTCCTCCCCGACGGTCGTCCTGGACGCCGCGCACAACCCGCACGGGGCCCGCGCCACCGCCGAGGCGGTCTCGGAGTCCTTCGGCTTCTCCCGGCTCATCGGCGTCGTCTCCACCAGCGGCGACAAGGACGCCCGGGCGCTCCTGGAGGCCTTCGAGCCGATCTTCGCCGAGATCGTCGTCACCCAGAACTCGACCCCCCGCGCCACCGACGTCGACGCGCTCGCCGCGATCGCCGTCGAGGTCTTCGGCGAGGACCGGGTCGTCGTGGAGCCCCGGCTGCCCGACGCCCTGGAGGCGGCGATCACGCTCGCCGAGGAGGAGGCCGAGTACGGCGGCGCCGGTGTGCTGGTGACCGGTTCGATCTTCACGGTCGGCGACGCCCGGCTGCTGCTCAAGAGGGGCTGACCCGGACATGCGCACGCTCTGCTCCTCCACCCTCATCGGCGAGTTCTTCGTCATCGGCTTCGCCGGTCTCGTCGCCATGAAGGACGACTCCCTCACCACCTCCACCGTCTGGTGGGTGTGCGGGGTCGCGATGGTCCTCTCCGTGCTGCTCTGCGGGATGATCACCCGTCCCGGTGGCGTCCAGCTCGGCTGGGCGCTCCAGATCGGGCTGATCCTCAGCGGCTTCTTCGTCCCCGTCATGTACTTCCTCGGGGCCGTGTTCGCCGTGCTGTGGTGGTGCTCGGTGCACTACGGGCGCAAGGTGGACGAGATCAAGGCCCGCTGGGCCGCCTCGAACGCCGCCGCCCAGGGCTCCGCAGGGCCTGACGCTGTGTGACGGAGGGCGGTGCGGGCCCTGTAGATTCATAGGCCCGCACATCCCTCCCGAAGGAGTTCCCCCCGTGAGCCAGCGCACGCTCGTCCTGCTCAAGCCCGACGCGGTCCGCCGCGGCCTCGTCGGCGAGATCATCGGCCGCATCGAGCGCAAGGCCGGCTGGACCCTCGCGGCCCTGGAGCTGCGCGAGCTGGACCAGGAGACGCTGGAGCAGCACTACGGCGAGCACAAGGGCAAGCCCTTCTACGAGCCGCTGATGGGCTTCATGTCCTCCGGTCCGGTCGTCGCGCTCGTCGTCGAGGGCGAGCGGGTCATCGAGGGCGTCCGCCAGCTGGCCGGCCCGACGGACCCGATCGCCGCCGCCCCGGGGTCCATCCGTGGCGACTACGGCACCATCGTCCGCGAGAACCTCATCCACGCCTCGGACTCCGAGGAGTCCGCCGCGCGCGAGCTGAAGATCTTCTTCCCGGGCCTCGTGTGACCCTCCGCTGACCCGTCGTCAGCCGAACGGCAGCCAGTTGTGGGGCGACCGAAGGAATTCGGCCGCCCCCAGGCATATGAACGCCAATCCCGGGAACGGATCGCCGCGTCCTACCGTCACCTAGTACAGAGGTGGACCAGCGCGCGCCATCCGCGTGAGCGGCACTACGATGAAAACTCTTCGCCGCACCACCCTCAGCCATGGGAAACAAGGGGAACTTCATGTCGTTCATCGGCCGTGACATGGCTGTCGACCTCGGGACCGCCAACACGCTGGTGTACGTCAGGGGTCGAGGCATCGTCCTCAACGAGCCGTCCGTCGTCGCGATCAACACCAACACCGGCGGGATCCTCGCGGTGGGTGCCGAGGCGAAGAAGATGATCGGCAGGACCCCCGGCAACATCGTCGCCGTCCGCCCGCTGAAGGACGGCGTCATCGCCGACTTCGAGATCACCGAGCGGATGCTCCGCTACTTCATCCTCAAGATCCACAAGCGGCGCTACCTCGCCCGCCCCCGGGTCGTGGTCTGCGTGCCCTCCGGCATCACCGGCGTCGAGCGCCGCGCCGTCATCGAGGCGTCCACCCAGGCCGGCGCCCGCCAGGTGCACATCATCGAGGAGCCCATGGCCGCCGCCATCGGCTCCGGCCTCCCCGTCCACGAGGCCACCGGCAACATGGTCGTCGACATCGGCGGCGGCACCACCGAGGTCGCGGTGATCTCCCTCGGAGGAATCGTCACGGCACAGTCCATCCGGGTGGCCGGCGACGAGCTGGACAACGCGATCATCCAGCACATCAAGAAGGAGTACTCGCTCCTCCTCGGTGAGCGCACCGCCGAACAGATCAAGATCACCATCGGTTCGGCCTACGACCTGGAGCAGGACGAGCACACCGAGATCCGCGGCCGCGACCTCGTCTCCGGCCTCCCCAAGACCGTCGTCATCTCGGCCGCCGAGGTCCGCAAGGCGATCGAGGAGCCGGTCAACGCGATCGTCGACGCCGTGAAGACCACCCTCGACAAGTGCCCGCCGGAGCTCTCCGGTGACGTGATGGACCGCGGCATCGTTCTCACGGGTGGCGGCGCCCTGCTGCGCGGCCTCGACGAACGGCTGCGCCGCGAGACGGGCATGCCGATCCACATCGCCGAGGACCCGCTCGACTCGGTCGCCCTCGGTTCCGGCAAGTGCGTCGAGGAGTTCGAGGCCCTGCAGCAGGTCCTGGACGCCCAGCCGCGCCGCTGACCCATCGGCAGGGCGCGAGCCCGTACGGTACGAACATCTGCACAACGAACCACGAGGAAGGGCACGGCCGCCGCACGTGAGGGACACACGAGAGAGCCGGCTGCTCCTGGTGCTGCTGGTCGCCGTCGCGTTCGCGCTGATCACGGTGGACATCCGCGGCGGCCAGGAGTCGCCGGTCGACGGCGCCCGGCAGGCCGCCGCCGCCGTCTTCGGCCCGGTCGAGAACGGCGTCGCGGCGGCGGTCGACCCGATCGGCAACGCCATAGGCGCCGTCCGCGACTCCGGCGAGCGCAACACCCGGATCGCCGCCCTGGAGAAGGAGAACGCCGAGCTCAAGGCCGAGCTCGGCAGCGACGACCGCAACCGCAACCGGCTGCGCGAACTCGACGCCCTCCTCAAGACCGCCGGCGCCGGCCAGTACGGCATCAAGGGCGCCCAGGTCATCGCCATAGGGTCGGCCCAGGGCTTCTCCTGGACCGTCACGATCGACGTGGGCGCCCGCGACGGCATCCAGCGCGACATGACCGTCCTCAACGGCGCCGGACTCGTCGGCCGGGTCACCACCGTCGGCCCGTCCACCTCCACGGTCCTGCTCGCCAACGACCCCGACTTCACCGTCGGCACCCGCATGGAGAAGAGCGACGAACTCGGCTTCGCCACCGGCCAGGGCGACCGTCCGCTCCTCGTCCAGCTGCTCAACGGCAAGGCCAAGGTGAAGCCGGGCGACCGGCTCGTCACCTTCGGCTCGGCCGGCGACCGGCCCTTCGTGCCCGGGGTGCCCGTCGGCGAGATCATCCGCGTCGACCCGATGGGCGGCGGCCTGACCCGCAACGTCTACGTCCGCCCGTACGTCGGCTTCAGCAAGCTCGACATCGTCGGCGTCGTCGTCCAGGCCCCCCGCTCCGACCCGCGCGACACGGTGCTGCCGCAGAAGCCCAAGCCCGCGCCGACCGTCACCGTCACGGTCACCGCGAAGCCGCCCGCCGAGGGCGAGCAGGCCCAGGGGGAGAAGGCCGAACAGCCGTTCGGGAACCAGGCGCAGGAGCAGGCCCAGCAGCCCGCGCGGAACCAGGACCAGGCGCAGGACCAGGACCAGGCGCAGAACCAGGCGCAGGACCCCGTACAGGAACAGAACCCGGACGACCAGGGGGACGCGACACCGTGAAGTTCAACCGCATCCTCCTCTCCGCGACCCTGATCGTGGTCGCCCTCGTCGTCCAGGTCTCCGTCCTCGCCCGGCTCCAGCTCCCCGGCGCCGTCCCCGACCTCGTCCTCCTCACCGTCGTCGCCCTCGCCCTCGTGCACGGCCCCGTCACCGGCTCGCTCGTCGGCTTCTCCGCCGGCCTCCTCGCCGACCTGGCCCCGCCCGCCGACCACGCCGCCGGCCGCTACGCCCTGGTGCTCTGCGTCGTCGGCTACCTCGTCGGCCTGGCCCGGCCCGAGAACGGGCGCTTCACCTCCGCGATCGGCCCGATGGCCGCCGTCGTCGGCGCGGCCGTCGGCTCCACCCTGCTCTACGCGGGCGTCGGCGCCCTCGTCGGCGACACCGCCGCCCGCCACGTCGGCCTCGGCTCCCTGATCTTCACCGCCGTCGTCTACGACCTGCTGCTGGCCCCCTTCACGGTGCCGCTCGTCATGGCGCTGGCCCGGCGGGCCGAGAACGACCCGGTCGCCGACGCCACGGGGGCGGGCGCGGGCGACGTCGCCTCCGGCTGGCTGTCCTCCGGCACCGGCCTGAGGATCGGCACCCAGCGCGGCGGACTGCGCGTCAAGACCGCCCGCACCCGCGCCGGCCGCGCCGGGCGGATCAAGGGAGTCAAGCGACTGTGACCGAGGGGGCACCGGCAGCATGACCAACATCCCCGAGACCGGAAGGACCCCCCGGGTCCAGACCCGGCTCGTCGTCATCCAGATCCTCGTCTTCTCGCTGCTGCTCACCCTGGGCGGCCGGCTCTGGTACCTCCAGATCCGCAACGGCAAGGAGTACGCGGACGAGGCCAAGAGCAACAACATCCAGCAGGTCGTCACGCCGGCCGTGCGCGGCTCCATCCTGGACGCCCGCGGCGTCCCGCTCGCCGACAACGAGACCCGGCTCGTGGTCTCCGCCTCGCGCACCGAGCTGATGAAGATGAAGGACGACGGCAAGGCCGTCCTCACCCGGCTCGCCGGCGTCCTCAACATGAAGCCCGAGGACGTCGCCAACAAGATCCGGCTCTGCGACTCCCAGACGCCCAAGCCCTGCTGGAACGGCTCGCCCTACCAGCCGATCCCGGTCACCGACGAGGCCACCGTCCAGCAGGCGCTCACCATCCGGGAGAGCACCGAGGACTTCCCCGGCATCACCGCCGAGCTCACCGCCGTCCGCCGCTACCCTGCCCCCGGCAAGGCCCGCACCGCCCAGGTGCTCGGCTACCTCTCGCCGGTCACCGACGACGAGATCACCAAGGCCAAGGACACCGACTCCCCGTTCCTCCGCTCCGACCAGGTCGGCCGCTCCGGCATCGAGCGCACCTACGACAAGGAGCTGCGCGGCAAGGCCGGCGTGACCCGGTACGAGGTCGACAACCTCGGGCGCGTCATGGGCCAGACCAAGTCCGACCCGGGCGTGGCCGGTTCCACCCTCGTCACCAGCATCGACGCCCGCGTCCAGGCCGTCGCCGAGTACGAGCTCGCGCAGGCGATGAAGACGGTCCGGGGCGAGACCGACAAGATCACCGGCCGCAAGTACGAGGCCGACTCCGGCGCCGTCGTCGTCATGGAGACCAAGACCGGCCGGGTCGTCGCCATGGCCTCCCAGCCCGACTACGACCCCAACGTCTGGATCGGCGGCATCTCCGCCACCGACTACGCCGCCCTCACCAGCAAGAAGTCCAACTACCCGCTGCTCAACCGCGGCATCCAGGGCCAGGCCCCGGCCGGCTCCATCTTCAAGGTGATCTCCGCGAGCGCCGCCGTGCGGGCCGGCTACGACTTCAACGACACGTACAACTGCAGCGCCTCGTACAGCCTCGGCAGCCGCAGCTTCGCCAACTTCGAGTCCCAGGGGCACGGCCCCATCACCCTCGGCGACGCCCTCAAGTACTCCTGCAACACCGTCTTCTACGCCCTCGGCCACAAGGAGTGGCAGAAGGACGGCGGCATCACGGCGAACAAGGACGCCAAGGACTGGTTCTACGTGACCGCCCGCGACTTCGGCCTCGGCTCGGAGACCGGCATCGACCTGCCCAACGAGGTCAAGGGCCGCATCCCGGACCGCCAGTGGAAGCAGGCGTTCTGGGAGGCCAACAAGGACGCCTGGTGCAAGCAGGGCAAGAAGGGCGGCAGCTACGTCGAGCAGATCGCGTACGAGAACTGCCTCGAAGGCAACCAGCTGAAGGCGTACGACAGCATCAACTTCGCCATCGGCCAGGGTGACGTCCTCGTCACCCCCATCCAGATGGCCACCATCTACGCGGCCATCAGCAACGGCGGCACCCTCTTCGACCCCTCCGTCGGCAAGGCGATCATCAGCCCGGACGGCAAGCAGGTCCGCGAGATCGAGCCCAAGCCCCACGGCAGGCTGCCGGTCGGCGCCGAGACCATCCGCGACCTCGACAAGGGCCTGCGCTCGGTCGTCGAGCCCGGCGGCACCGCCGCCTGGCGCTTCGGCGGCTGGCCCCAGGACAAGATCCCGATGCGCGCCAAGACCGGCACCGCCCAGGTCTACGGCAAGCAGACGACCTCCTGGCTCGCCACCTACACCGACGACTTCACCATCGTCATGACCATCTCCCAGGGCGGCACCGGCTCCGGCGCCTCGGGCCCCGCCGTCCGCAACATCTACGACGCCCTCTACGGCCTCGACGACGCGGGCAACCAGGACCTCAAGCGCGCCCTGCTGCCCGGACCGCAGAAGACGCTGCCCAAGGTCAACGCCGACGGCACCATCGACGCGCCGGCGATCAAGGCGTACGACCCGAAGTCCCAGCTGGTCGACCCGGCCGGACCGAACGGCGCCGCGCCGCCGCTCGCGGGCCCGCCTCCCCACAGGAGGGACTGACCCGATGACGACACGGACCACCTTCTCGGTCTCCCGGTACGCCCCCGAGCGCGGCGCCGTCGCCCGGCTGACCGCCCGCGACTCGGTGCTGCGCCGGCTCGACTGGCCGATCCTGCTGTCGGCGCTGGCGCTCTCCCTGATCGGCTCGCTGCTGGTCTGGTCGGCGACCCGGGGCCGCACCGAGCTGAACCAGGGCGACCCGTACTACTTCCTCTTCCGGCACCTGCTGAACACCGGCATCGGCGTGGCGCTGATGATCGGCACGGTCTGGCTCGGCCACCGCACCCTGCGCGGGGCCGTCCCGGTCCTCTACGGCCTGTCGATCGTGCTGATCCTCGCCGTCCTCACCCCGCTCGGCGCCACCATCAACGGCGCCCACGCGTGGATCGTGGTCGGCGGCGGCTTCTCGCTCCAGCCCAGCGAGTTCGTGAAGATCACCATCATCCTGGTGATGGCGATGCTGCTGGCCTCGAAGGTGGACGCCGGCGACCAGCTCCACCCGGACCACGGCACCGTCGCCAAGGCCCTGGTGCTCGCCGCCCTCCCCATGGGCATCGTCATGCTCATGCCCGACCTGGGCTCGGTCATGGTGATGATCGTGATCGTGCTCGGCGTCCTGCTCGCCTCCGGCGCCTCCAACCGCTGGGTCCTCGGCCTCATCGGCTCCGGCATCGCCGGCGCGGTCCTCGTCACCACCCTCGGCATGCTCGACGAGTACCAGATCAACCGCTTCGCCGCCTTCGCCAACCCCGACCTCGACCCGTCTGGCGTCGGCTACAACACCAACCAGGCCCGCATCGCCATCGGCTCCGGCGGCCTCTACGGCGCCGGCCTCTTCAACGGCCACCAGACCAGCGGCCAGTTCGTCCCCGAACAGCAGACCGACTTCGTCTTCACCGTCGCCGGCGAGGAGCTGGGCTTCATCGGCTCCGGCTTCATCCTGCTGCTGCTCGGCATCGTCCTGTGGCGGGCCTGCCGGATCGCCCGCGAGACCACCGAGCTCTACGGCACCATCGTCGCCGCCGGCATCATCGCCTGGTTCGCCTTCCAGGCGTTCGAGAACATCGGCATGAACCTCGGCATCATGCCGGTCGCCGGCCTCCCGCTGCCCTTCGTCTCCTACGGCGGCTCCTCCATGTTCGCCGTCTGGGTCGCCATCGGACTCCTCCAGTCGATCCGGGTGCAACGGCCGATGACCGCCTGACGCCCGGCCGCCCCGGCGGCCGGATCCGACGTATGGCGGACGGCTCCGGCGGTTAGATTCGACATATGGCCGAGACCAAGCGCGAGATCGAGCGGAAGTACGAAGCCACCACGGAGACCCGGCTGCCGGACCTCACCCGCGCGGCCGGGGTCGCCTCGGTGACGACCGACGGCGTCACCGAACTCGACGCCGTCTACTACGACACCGCCGACCTGCGGCTCGCCGCCGACTCCCTCACCCTCCGGCGCCGCACCGGCGGCGCGGACGCCGGCTGGCACCTCAAGTTCCCCGTCGCCGTCGGCGTCCGCGACGAGATCAGGGCCCCGCTCACGGAGACGCTCCCGCCCTCCCTGGAGCGGCTGCTGCGCTCCCGCGTCCGCCACGCCGGAGTCGTCCCCGTCGTCCGCCTCCGCTCCTCCCGCGACGTGCGCCACCTCAGGGACGAGGACGGCACGGTCCTCGCCGAGGTCTCCGTGGACACCGTCCGCGCCGACCGCCTCCTCGGCGGCGACGGAACCGCCGCCTGGACCGAGATCGAGGTCGAGCTCGCGGACGACGCCGACCCGGCGGTCCTCGACGCCGTCGGGAAACGCCTGGAGAAGGCCGGCATCCACCCCTCCGACGCCCCCTCCAAGCTGGCCCGCGCCCTCGACGAGACCGGCCTCGCCCCCGAACCCCGGCACCCCGCCGCACCGGACGCCGACGGCACGGCGCGCGCCGCCGTCCTCGCGTACGTACGGGAGCAGATCGACGCCCTCGTCCGCCTCGACCCCGCCGTCCGCCGCGACCTGCCCGACGCCGTCCACCAGCTCCGGGTCGCCTGCCGACGGCTCCGCAGCGCCTTCAAGACCTACCGCAAGGTCCTCGACCGGGACGTCACCGACCCGATCGGCGCCGAGCTGAAATGGCTCGCCGGCGAGCTCGGCCACGCCCGCGACCAGGAGGTCCTCGCGGCCCGGCTCGGCGAGGCCCTCGACGGGCTCGCCCGCGAACAGCTCCACGGCCCGGTCCGCGGCCGGCTGCGCAGCTGGGACCGGACCCGGTCCACCGGCTCCCGCCGCCGCGCCCTCGACGCCCTCGACTCGCCCCGCCACCTCGCCCTCCTCGACGCCCTCGACGGCCTCCTCGCCGCCCCGCCGCTGAAGCCGGCCGCCCGCAAGAGGGCCGTGAAGGTGCTGCCGAAGGCGATCCGGCGCGACTACCGGCGGCTCGCCGACCGGTTCGGCCCCGCCCTCGACCTCGACCCCGGCCACGACCGCGACCTCGCCCTCCACGAGGCCCGCAAGGCCGCCAAACGGGCCCGGTACGCCGCCGAGGCCGCCGTGCCGACCCTCGGCAAGCCCGCGAAACGGTTCGCCAAGAGGGTGAAGGCGGTCCAGAGCCTCCTCGGCGACCACCAGGACGCCGTCGTCGCCCGGGGCGCCCTGCGCGACCTCGCCGCCGAGGCGGAGGAGGCCGGCGAACCCTCCTTCACCTGGGGCGTCCTGTACGCGAGGCAGGAGGCGGCCGCGGCGGCCCAGGAGCGGGAGCTGCCCGCCGTGTGGGACCGGGCCTCGGCCCGTGATCTTCGCGCGGCACTGAGCCGCTGAGCACCGGGGTACGCTTGAGAGTCGCCCCCCTGCCAGCTCACGAAGGTTCGAGATGTCTGCTGCCGAGTCTGTCTTCCCGCAGCTCGAAGCTCTGCTCCCGCACGTGCAGAAGCCGATTCAGTACGTCGGTGGAGAGCTGAACTCCACGGTCAAGCCGTGGGAGTCCGCCGACGTCCGCTGGGCGCTGATGTACCCGGACGCGTACGAGGTCGGCCTGCCCAACCAGGGCGTCATGATCCTCTACGAGGTGCTGAACGAGCGCGAGGGCGTCCTCGCCGAGCGCACCTACAGCGTGTGGCCGGACCTCGAAGAGCTGATGCGCGAGCACAAGGTGCCGCAGTTCACGGTCGACAGCCACCGCCCCGTCGGCGCCTTCGACGTGTTCGGCCTGTCCTTCTCCACCGAGCTGGGCTACACCAACATGCTCACCGCCCTCGACCTGGCGGGCATCCCGCTGGAGTCGAAGGACCGCACCGTCGACCACCCCATCGTGCTCGCCGGCGGTCACGCCGCCTTCAACCCCGAGCCGATCGCGGACTTCATCGACGCGGCGATCATCGGCGACGGCGAGCAGGCCGTCCTGGACATGACCGAGATCATCCGCCAGTGGAAGGCCGAGGGGCGTCCGGGCGGCCGCGAGGAGGTCCTGCTCCGCCTCGCGAAGACCGGCTCGGTCTACATCCCGGCGTTCTACGACGTCGAGTACCTGCCGGACGGCCGCATCGGCCGCGTCGTCCCCAACCGCTCGGGCGTGCCGTGGCGCGTGTCCAAGCACACCGTCATGGACCTCGACGAGTGGCCGTACCCCAAGCAGCCCCTCGTCCCGCTCGCGGAGACCGTCCACGAGCGCATGTCCGTCGAGATCTTCCGCGGCTGCACCCGCGGCTGCCGCTTCTGCCAGGCCGGCATGATCACGCGCCCCGTGCGGGAGCGAAGCATCACCGGCATCGGCGAGATGGTGGACCGCGGTCTGAAGGCCACGGGCTTCGAGGAGGTCGGCCTCCTCTCGCTCTCCTCCGCGGACCACTCGGAGATCGGCGACATCGCCAAGGGCCTCGCCGACCGCTACACCGAGGACAAGGTGGGCCTGTCCCTCCCCTCGACCCGCGTGGACGCCTTCAACGTCGACCTCGCGAACGAGCTGACCCGCAACGGGCGCCGCTCGGGCCTCACCTTCGCCCCCGAGGGCGGCTCCGAGCGCATGCGCAAGGTCATCAACAAGATGGTCTCGGAAGAGGACCTCATCCGTACCGTCTCGACGGCCTACGGCAACGGCTGGCGCCAGGTGAAGCTGTACTTCATGTGCGGCCTGCCGACCGAGACCGACGAGGACGTCCTCCAGATCGCCGACATGGCGATGAACGTGATCGCCGAGGGCCGCAAGGTCTCCGGCCAGAACGACATCCGCTGCACCGTCTCCATCGGCGGCTTCGTCCCCAAGCCGCACACCCCCTTCCAGTGGGCCCCGCAGCTGTCGGCCGAGGAGACGGACGCCCGCCTGCTGAAGCTCCGCGACAAGATCCGCGGCGACAAGAAGTACGGCCGCTCGATCGGCTTCCGCTACCACGACGGCAAGCCCGGCATCGTCGAGGGCCTGCTCTCCCGCGGCGACCGCCGCATCGGCGCCGTCATCCGCGCGGTCTACGAGGACGGCGGCCGCTTCGACGGCTGGCGCGAGCACTTCTCGTACGACCGCTGGATGGAGTGCGCGGAGAAGACCCTCCCCGAGTACGGCGTGGACGTCGCCTGGTACACCACCCGCGAGCGCTCCTACGAGGAGGTCCTTCCCTGGGACCACCTGGACTCCGGCCTCGACAAGGACTGGCTCTGGGAGGACTGGCAGGACGCCCTCGACGAGACCGAGGTCGAGGACTGCCGCTGGACCCCGTGCTTCGACTGCGGCGTCTGCCCGCAGATGGACACCCACATCCAGATCGGCCCCACTGGCAAGAAGCTCCTGCCGCTGACCGTGGTCAAGTAGTCCCGCACACGAAAAGGGGCGCCCGGACGGAAATCCGTCCGGGCGCCCCGTTCGCTGGGGCCGGGGGTGTCAGCCGGCGACGTGCTCCTGGCGGGTGGTGGCTGCTTCGGCGGCCTCGGGGGAGGGGGCCGGGGTGCGGTCGGCCACCGGGGTCACCGGCGGGGTCGGGACCTGCTCGTCCAGGAAGACCGCGCGGACGACGCGCTCGGCGGCGTGGCCGTCGTCCCACATGCAGAAGCGCTCGCGGAAGGCGCGGCGGAGGGCGGCGGCCGGTTCGGCGGACCAGGCGCCGCTGCGGAACGCCTCGATCAGCTCGTCCTCGGTGGTGGCGATCACACCGGGGGTGTCGCCGGGCTCGCCGGAGAGCAGGTCGAAGGTCACACCGCGGCAGGTGCGGTACATCTCCCAGTCGTCGGCGTAGGTGACGATCGGCCGGTCGAGGTTGGCGTAGTCGAACATGATCGACGAGTAGTCCGTGATCAGGGCGTCCGCCGCCAGGCACAGCTCCTCCACCGAGGGGTGGCGGGAGACGTCGATCAGGGCGCCGCGCTCGGCGAGCGCGCTCAGCTCGCGGTCGGCGCCGTAGAAGTAGTGGGCGCGGACCAGGAGGACGTGGTCGGGGCCGAGCTCGCGGGCGAAGCGGGCCAGGTCCAGACGGGAGACGAAGGCGTCCTTCTGGTGGTCGCGGACGGTCGGCGCGTACAGGATCGCCGTCTTGCCGGGGGCGATGCCGAGCGCGCCGCGGATCCGGCGGACGTCCTCGGCGGTGGCCCGGTAGTAGACGTCGTTGCGCGGGTAGCCGGTGTTGAGGGTGCGGAAGGGGGCCGGGTAGACCCGCTCCCACTGCTCGGTGGAGTGCTGGTTGGAGGAGACGCTCCAGTCCCAGCGGTCGACCCGCTCCATGAGCTTGTCGAAGTCCATGCTCTTGGCGACGGCCGGGTAGTACTGCTGGTCCAGGCCCATCCGCTTCAGCGGGGTGCCGTGGTGGGTCTGGAGGTGGACCTGGCCGGGGCGCTTCACCACGGAGTCCGGGAAGTTCACGTTGTTGACCAGGTACTTCGCCCGGGCCATGGCCTTCCAGTAGCCGAAGGTGGCGGGGGCGACCCGGCTGATCCCGGCGGGCAGCTTGCCGGCGTGCGCCTGGTTGACCACCCAGACCCCGCGCAGGTTCGGCGCCAGCTTCTTGGCGGCGTCGTGGATGGCGAGCGGGTTGCAGCCCGGGGTGCGGCCCCAGTAGGCCGAGTAGACGGCGAGGTTGTCGTCGACGGGAAGCCGGCGCTGCACCGCGTAGTACGTCTTCAGGGCCTTGCGGCCGCCCCAGCGCTTGGACCGGCCCAGCGCGCGGAAGGCGGTCTCGCGGGTGCCGTTGGCCGCCTTGAGCGACTCGAAGGCGGCGTACGAGCCGGTGCGGAGCACCTTGAACTTGAGGCCGGCGATGCCGGGCGGCGGAGTGAAGCCCTTGGGCTCGTTCCTGCGGTACGCCTTGCCGGCCTGCTGGACGTAGGCGCGCCGGTGGCTGCGCGGTATCCGGAAGCCCCGGGCGAGGGTGTAGAGGAAGTGGCTGACCATCCGCTCGAAGACGATCGAGCGGTAGGCGTCGAGGCCGGGGCGGCCTTCGAGGTAGTCGAAGACCCGCTGGTACTGCTCGAAGATCACGAAGTGCTTGCGGGGCGAGCTGCTCCGCATGGAGCTGCCCTGGCGGCGCTGGCGGTACTCGACGACGACGTACTCCAGGCCGGCGACGCGCTGGGCGGCGGCCATGGTCGTGTAGACCATCAGCGCGTCCTCGTAGAGGCCGTCGGTGAAGCGGAAGCCGTCGCCGGTGAAGCCGCCGGTGGTGAAGAAGTCGCGGCGGTAGACGCGGTTCCAGACGACGGCGAAGATCCGCAGCAGCTCCAGGTGGTCGGCGGGGCGGACGACCTGGTCGCGGATGGTGGCGATGTGCTTGCCGGACTTGCTGGGCTCGACGGTGCCGTCGACGTGGGTGCGGACGTAGTCGAAGAGCAGGATCTCCGGGTCGGCGGTCTCGGCGAGCCGATCGGCGATGGCCTGGAGCGAGCCGGGGCGTATGGAGTCGTCGCCGTCGAGGAAGAGCAGGTAGTCGCCGCGGGCGTGGGCTATGCCGGTGTTGCGGGCGGCGCCGATGCCGCCGTTCTGCTCGCGGTGCACGGCGCGGACCCGCGGGTCGCGGGCGGCGAACTCGTCGATGATGGCGCCGCTGCTGTCCTGGGAGCAGTCGTCGACGGCGACGATCTCGAAGTCCGGGTAGCTCTGCGAGGTGATCGATTCGAGGCATTCGCGTATGTAGCCCTCGACCCCGTAGACAGGGATGATCACGCTGAAACGGGGGGTAGCTGCAGACGGCATGCCGTGTGTCTCTCCTCTGTCGGACCGCTCAAGCGCAGTATGACAGGAGTACTCGAACGCCTCTCCGGGCGCGGGCGGCCGTCCGGGCCCCCGGGGCGGGGTGAACGGCGTCCCCCCGGCGGGTGAGGTGACGGCCAACTGGGTTCGAACGGCCGAGGAGCCCATCGTCTATTCTGAAGAGCTGCGGCGGTGCTGCGCTCCGGCGCCGGGGCGGACGGGCCGGCAGGCGGGTCTCTCCCGGTAAGGGGAGAACCCCCATCGGTCCGCTGGAAAAACCGATAGCACGCCCCGTCACCCACTCAGACGCTCGAGCCTGTCGAGCGGGTCTGAACCGGAAAGGAACGCAGAACTACATGGCTCCCAGGCTCAGCGTCATCGTCCCGATATACAACGTGGCGTACTACCTGCCCGCCTGCCTGAACTCGCTCGCCGTGCAGACCTTCCAGGACCTGGAAGTGATCATGGTGGACGACGGGTCGACCGACGAGTCCCACGAGATCGCGGCGGAGTTCGCGGCCAAGGACGACCGCTTCCGGCTCATCCGGAAGGAGAACGCCGGCCTGGGCGCCGCCCGTAACACCGGTCTGGACAGCCTGGCGCCGGAGGCCGAGTTCATCGCCTTCGTCGACAGCGACGACCTGATCCCGCCGGACGCCTACCGGCTGATGATCGAGACCCTCGACGAGACGGGCTCCTCCTTCGCCACGGGCAACGTGGAGCACATCAACTCCACCCGGATCTGGCAGTCCCCGATGCACCGCTTCCTCTCCCGGGGCGCGGTCAAGAAGACGCACGTCAGCCGGAAGCGCGCGCTGCTCACCGACCGGATCGCCTGCAACAAGGTCTTCCGCCGCGACTTCTGGGAGCAGCACGCGCTGCGCTTCCCCGAGGGCGTGCTGTACGAGGACACCCCGGTGATCGTCCCGGCGCAGTACCTCGCCGAGTCCGTCGACATCATCAGCGAGACCACGTACTACTGGCGTCTGCGCGAGGGCGAGGCCGCCCCGTCGATCACCCAGCGCCGCACCGAGCCGAAGGCCGCCCGCGACCGCGCCTCCGCGGTGGAGAGCGTCAGCCGCTTCCTGGCCCAGCGCACCGAGCCGGGCGCCGACGCGCTCAAGCGCGAGTACGACAAGACCGTGCTCACCGGTGACCTGCGCATCTTCCTCAACGTGCTGCCCGACGGCGACGAGGAGTACCGCGCGGAGTTCATGGCCGCGGCGAACAAGTTCCTCGACCAGATCGACCTGAAGACGGTCAAGGAGCTGCCCACCGCGCTGCGCGTCAAGTGGCTGCTGGTCCGCAAGCACGCCCTGGCCGAGCTGCTGGCCTTCATCGAGGCCGAGCGGATCGGCGAGCCGGTCGAGCTCGACGGCTCCTTCCGCCGGTACGCGAAGTACCCGTTCCTGGAGTCCACCCAGCTGCCGAAGAAGGTCCTCCGGATGGACCAGGACCTGCAGCTGCGCTCGCCGCTGCGGGAGCTGGAGTGGCTGCCCGGTGGCAAGCTGCGGCTGGCCGGCCACGCCTGGATCGACCGGGTCGACCAGGGCGGCAAGCGGTCCGTGGTGAAGCTGCTGCAGCTGAAGAAGGACGGCACCCAGCGGCGGATGCTGATCCCGCTGAAGAACCTCCAGACCGAGGACGCCACCACGGCCGCCGGCTGGAAGAACCGCGGTCACAGCTTCGACTGGGCCGGCTGGGAGACCGAGATCGACCTGTCCCGCTTCCGCAAGGGCGGGCAGTGGCAGGAGGGTCTCTGGCACGTCGGCATGCGCGTGCTCTCCGGTGGTCTGGTGCGGTCCCGCTCGGTCCACTCGTACGGCTCCGACCACACCGCCTACCCGCGGCCGCACTGGCTCGACGAGACCCACCGGATCGTGCCGGAGCTGCGTCGCGCCGCGCTGAAGCTGCGCGTCGAGAAGGTGCCGTTCACGATCACCGGCTTCGCGCCGGACGGGGACGCGATCGTCGTCGACGGTCTGCTGCGCGAGGCCGTCGCCCCGGGCGTCGAGGTCTCCCTGCGGATCATCAACCAGAGCAGCGGCGAGGCGTTCCTCGTGCCCGCCGAGATCGTGTCCGCCGCCGGTGAGCGCACCGAGCTGCGGATCCGCGTCCCGCTGAAGGACGTGGCCCTGCTGCCGGAGCACCTGGAGTCCGCCGACACGGCGGGTGCCGACCCGGCCAAGAACATGCGCCGCAACTGGAGCACCCAGCTGCAGCTCCAGGAGGGCGAGGCGAAGCCGCGCCGCCACCGGGTCGTGGTCCAGGACGGTCTGGCCGACCTCCAGGTCCGGCTCACCGACGCCTTCGGCGAGGACGCCCCGCTCAACGAGGTGGCGGTGCTCTCCGGCACCAACGGCTACCTGAAGTTCGCCGGCCGCCCGCTGCGCGCCAAGATCACCGGGATCGCCACCACCGACGGCACCTTCCTGATCCGCGGCACCGCGCCGGTGGACCTGGCCGACTACCACCTGGTCGTCAGCGCCAAGAACCGCTTCGACGAGCGCACCGTGCCGCTGAGCGTGGGCGCGGACGGCACCTTCGAGGCGACCTTCCGTCCGTCCACCATGTCCGGCACCGGCGGCGGTCTGCCGCTCAAGGCCGGCCGCTGGGTCTTCCGCCTGGAGGCGGGGGACGACGCTCCGGCGCTGCCGCTCGTCGTCGACCGGCTCGCCGTCGGCCAGTTCCCGCTGGAGGGCACGTACAACGGGCGCGAGAACCGCCTGGAGGTCCACTGGCAGGACCACCCGCAGCTCAACTGCCTGCCCGACCTGACCCCGCTGGAGCGCGGCGACAACCGCCAGTACCAGCTGCGCCAGGAGGTGTACGAGAAGGGCCGCGAGCTGCCGCTGCGCGACTCGGTGCTGTACATCAGCTACAACGGCAAGCAGTACTCGGACAGCCCGCGCGCCATCCACGAGGAGCTGCTGCGCCGGGGCGCCGACGTCGAGCACCTGTGGCTGGTCCGCGACGGCCAGGTCGAGCTGCCGGACACGGTGCAGCCGGTCCGCTTCCAGGGCCGTGAGTGGTACGAGGCGCTGGCCCGTTCGCGGTACATCATCACCAACGCCCACCTGCCGCACTGGATCCGCCGCCGCGCGGGCCAGGTGATCGTGCAGACCTGGCACGGCACGATGCTGAAGAAGATCGGCCTGGACATCGACGCGCCGAAGTTCGACCCGAACTACCACGAGCGTCTGGTCAAGGAAGCCGCGAGCTGGAACGTCCTGGTCTCGTCGAACCGCTTCTCCACCCCGATCCTCAAGCGGGCCATGGGCTACAACGGCCTGATCGCGGAGACGGGCTACCCGCGCAACGACTACCTGTACGCCGAGGACCGCGACGAGCGCGCGGCCGAGGTGAAGGCGAAGCTGGGCCTGCCCGCGGACAAGAAGGTCGTGCTGTACGCGCCGACCTGGCGCGACGACCTGTCGCACGCCCGCGGCCAGTTCAAGTTCGACCTGCGGGTGGACCTGGAGGACGCCCGCCGTCGCCTCGGTGACGACCACGTCTTCCTGATCCGTCGTCACTCGAACATCGTGGACAGCATCCCGGGCGCCGGGAACGGCTTCGTCTACGACGTCTCCGAGTACCCGGACATCGCGGACCTGTACCTGGCGGCCGACATCATGATCACGGACTACTCGTCGGTCATGTTCGACTACGCGCACCTGCGCCGCCCGATGCTGTTCTTCACGTACGACCTGGAGCACTACCGCGACCGTCTGCGGGGATTCTACTTCGACTTCGAGAACGACGCCCCGGGTCCGCTGGTGGAGACCTCGGACGACCTGCTCACGGCCATCCGGGAGATCGACGAGGTCCAGGT